>CAJONL010000162.1 GCA_905235875.1 uncultured Bacilli bacterium | reverse complement strand
CTAATAGTGCAACATTAATATTTTTATTTAATGATCCTATATTTTTAGAATTTGAATTACTGTTTTCCTTTATAGAAATATTTTTATTAGTACTAGCAACATTATTTGAAGTAGAAATAAAGTTTGAACAAGCGTAACCAACTCTACCGTCTAGATAAATTTTATAGAAGCCTCCAGAACAACCATTACCTTTATATTTAGTAGTATTAATAAGACCAACTAAATTACTGTAATATAAAGTATTTATTTGTTTAGAACTAGAGCTGTTAGAACTTCTAACTGTAAGTGATCCATTTGATACCACAACACCACTTGTCTTAGAAAGAAGAACACTACTTGAACATACATAATATAAACTATTGTTGTATTTTACTCTATAATATTTGCTAGGGCAGTTTTTTCCGCTATATTTTTTGTTTTTATATAAAGTAAGAGAACTCATATAACTTACACTTGTATATTTCCTATTTGTTTTACTTTTACTTAAAATTGCGCCTTTTTTACTAGTTACAAGAAGAGTATTTTTATCAGTGTACCTTTTAGTATTATTCTTACATATATATTTAGTCGTACCATCTATTAAAACTTTATACCAACCTTTAGAACAACTTCTAGATTTTTTATAAACTTTAGTAGTTTTTAAAGTAAGCATAGTATTTTTACTTAATTTTTTATAAGCTTTATAATTAGTACCTTTGCCATTTCTTAAATAAGTTTTAGATTTTACAAGTACTGTATTATTAGAGCTAATAGAATCGCTACATACATATCCTATGATATTATTATATTTTACTTTAACCAAACCTTTAGAACAGTATTTAGCACTTATAGTTTTGTTATTTATAATTACTAAATTATCCATATATTTAGCTTTAATTATATTTTTATAACCATTTGAGGTATTATTTCTTATATTAGTACCACCATATACATTAACCTTAGTAGTAGTTAAAGCATCTACGTTAGATATACATATAAATGATAATGAAAGAAGTATAGTAAATAATAAATATTTTATTCTCATAATTAATCAACTCCTTATTATAATTATAGCATATTAAATTATTTTTTACTTTATTTTACAGTATTTATAATTATTATTTACATTTCTTTACGTTTTATGTTATAGTGGGAATATGGAAAAAGAAATTATAACAATAACTGGAGATTTAGCTTCAGGTAAAAGTACTATTAGTAAAATTATATGCCAAAAATTAGGATATACTTATTATAGTAATGGTTTATATTTTAGAACTCTTGCTAAAAAGTATAATATGGATGTAACAAGCTTTGGAGAATATGTAAAAATGCATCCCGAAATTGATCGCCAAATAGAGAATAATACAGAAGTTTATGCTAAAGAAAATAATAGGGTAGTAATAGATGCTAGAATGGGTTTTTACAAAGTCCCAGATTCTTTTAAAATATATTTAAAAGTAGATATTGATGTGGCTAGTAAAAGGGCATTTTTAGATGAAGAAAGAAAGGATACAGAAAATCATAAATCGGTTGAAGCGTATAAAAATGATTTGATTAAGAGAACTGATTTAGAAAATGAAAGGTATTTAAAACTTTATAATGTTGACAGAACTGATATGAGTAATTATGATTTAGTAATTGATACTACAAATAAAAGCATTGATGAAGTAGTAGATATAATTATAAATGAGTATAAAAAAAGAGCTTAAGCTCTTTTTTGGTTAATTATAGTTTTTTTCCACATTTAGGACAAAACTTATCATTAGCTTTTATTTTTTCTCCACATTCAGGACAAAAACCAGCTTTAGTTTTGTTTTCTTTTTTTGGTTCAATATTACTTTCTTCATTTACTACAGAAACATTATTTTTAAAAATTATATCATTCATTGGTTTAGCGCCAATATATTTACTATCACCGAAAGCTAAAATACATACAAAAATTGGTGCAAGAAGAATTAGCCCAACAGCAAAGCTATCTGATTTACCAAAACTTCTAGCAAGAGATACACTTGTAAGTATCCAAAGATATATTGCTGCTACTAAGTAAATCAAAAATCCAATAAGTGGTATTATTGCAATTATACCTCCAAATAGAACAATTAAAAGCCATTTTTGATTAACTCCTGTCTTTTCCATTTGAAGATAATCTTTAACAAATGGAATAAGTGATTTCCATCCTTCTAGTCCCATTTTCTTAAATAGTTTCCAGTTAGCAATAATCATAAGTATTGCAATTACACCGGCAATTAAAAGAAAAATGCCAAGAACTGCAATTATACCTCCAAGTATTGCTGAAAAATCAGTGTTTTGAGTTACGTCTGGGAAATTATATCCATAATTTCCGTAGTTTCTATAGTTTCCGTAGTTACCATAATTACCATATGTTGTATAAGATTGTAAAAAGTTTAAAAATTTCATAAAAATACTCCTTTCTACTTAAAGAATACTCTATTTTTATAGATTAATCAATAAAAAAGGATTATTTCTTTACTATTTATATGTAAATAAAAAAACGACAATCATGTCGTTATTAATTTATAATGGAGGGCCTAGCCGGATTTGAACCGGCGAATCAAGGTTTTGCAGACCCATGCCTTACCACTTGGCTATAGACCCATCAATAAATACATTTTATACTTAATTTTATTTCATGTCAATTAAAAATATGTAAAATAATAATAATTTAAAACTCTTTTCTTTAAAAAAATAGATAATTATGATACTATTATAATGATAAAAGGGTGTGATTATATGGGAAAAACTTATATATTTGGTCATCATAATCCTGATACAGATTCAGTTTGTAGTGCTATTAGTTTATCATATTTTAAAAACAAACTAGGAGATAATACTGAAGCTCGTGTTCTTGATGAACTAAATGAAGAAACTAAGTTTGTATTAGAGTATTTTAAAGTAAAAAAACCTAAAATGTTAGATAATGTAAAATTACAAGTAAAAGATATGAAGTATCATAAAAATTATGTTTTAAAAGATACTGATTCTATAAAAGATGTATATGATTTTCTAAGTGCTAAAAAAATTACAGGTGTACCAATAGTAGACAGTGAAGGGCATTTTGAAGGGCTTATTACTTTAAAAATAATACTTAATAGATTAATTGAGGGTAATTTAAGATATCTTACTACATCTTATGATAACCTTTTAAAAGTAATTAAAGGAAAAAAAATATTAAAATATAAAAATGATATAGAAGGAAACATAATTGTTGGTGGTTATAAAAGTAAAGTATTTGTAAATGAAGTAAAACTTTCTTCAGATAATATTTTAATTTCTTCGAATAGGCCAAGAGTTGTTGAGTATGCCATTAAAAATGATGTTAAAACTATTATTCTAGTGGGTGATTCTACTCTAGATAAAGAACTATTATCTTTGGCTAAAAAAAGTAAAGTAAACATTATAAGTACACCACTAGATACTTTTTATACTACTATGCTTATAAATTGGTCAAACTATGCAAAAAGTTTTTGTGATGAAGAAAGAATCATTTGCTTTAATGAAAATGATTACTATAATGATTTTATTGAAATATCTAAAAGACTTAAGCATAATAACTATCCAGTAGTTAATAATAAAAATAAGTGTTTAGGACTTTTAAGAATTACAGATGTTGATGATTTTAATCGCAAAAATGTAATTCTAGTTGATCATAATGAAAGTAGTCAAAGTGTTACAGGGCTTTCTCAAGCAAATATTTTAGAAATAGTAGATCATCATAAAATAGGAGATCTAACTACTAATATTCCAATTAACTTTCGTAATATGGCAGTAGGGTCTACTAGTACTATAGTTTATGAATTATATAAAGAAAAAAAGATTAGAATAATAAAACCAGTAGCAGGACTTCTTTTATCTGGAATACTTTCTGATACTTTAATATTAAAAAGTCCTACAACTACAGATATAGATAAAAAAGCAGTTAAAGAACTTGCTAAAATATGTAAACTTGATTATAAAAAATATGGCTTTACTATGTTTAAGAAAGGTAGTACCATTACTAATAAAAGTATTGATGATATTTTAAATACTGATTTAAAAGTATTTGAATTTGAAGATTTATATAAGTATGCAGTAAGTCAAGTTATTACTCTTGAAATAGATGAAATATTTAATAATATTGATCTTTATATAGAAAAAATAGAACAAATGAAAAAAACTCTTAAATTAAACTTTATTCTTGTAGTAGTAACAGATATACTTAAAAATGGTTCATATTTAATATATACTAAAGAGGCAGAAAATGTTATTAAGGAAGGATATAACTTAAAAGAAATACATGAAGGTATTTTTATAGATGGACAAGTATCTAGAAAAAAACAAATAGTACCTCAATTAATAAAAGGAATTAATAAACTTAGATAAAGGATAATAATATGGATGAAAAAGTAATAAAAAATATAAAAAGAAAAAGAGTTATTAATATGTTTTTACTTGTACTAATATTAGTACTTACTATTGTTTTTTGTTATTCTTCTTATAAAATTATTTTATGGCAAATGGATAATAATAAGGGTAGTGCTGCACAGAATAATGCAATAAATGATTCGGATATGGAAGAAGTATCAGCGAAAAGTGCTAAAAAGGCAAAAAAGCCTAAGAATAAATTTGATCCATATTTTGATTATATAAATTATCCACTTATAAATGTTAATTTTACTAATCTTTTAAAAACTAATCCTGATACAGTTGCTTGGATTCAAATAAAAGGTACTAAAATAAATTATCCAGTGGTACAATCTAGTAATAATAGTTTTTATCTAAATCATGATTATTATAGAAAGTATAATGAAGCTGGATGGGTATTTATGGATTATAGAAATAATAATATAATGAATAAGAATACTATTATTTATGCTCATAGTAGAGTAGATGGTTCTATGTTTCATACATTAAGAAATACTTTAGATGAAAAATGGTTTAATAATAAGGATAATAGGGTAATAAAAATATCTACACCCGATTATAATGCATCGTATTTAATATTTTCTACATATAAAATAAATGCTGAAAGTTATTATTTAAGTACTGATTTTACAGATGATATTGATTTTGAAAAATGGCTTAACAAAATAAAGAATAGAAGTAAATTTGATTTTAATACTGAAGTGTATAAAGAAGATAGCATACTTACTTTGTCATCTTGTTACACAGCAAATGGTGTTAGAATGGTAGTTCATGCAAGACTTATAAATATTGAAGAAAAAAATTGACGAAATATAGTCAAAATGATAAACTTTTATTAGAATAGGAGATGGTTAGGATTAAAGCAAAAAAGGATAAGATTAAAACATCTATATTTGGTGGATATAATAAAGTATCAGTTGTTAGAAATTTAGATAAACTAGAAAAAAAGTATCAAGAAATAATTGATGAAGAAAGTAATATGTATGAAGCACAAATAGGAGAAAAAGATAAAGAAATAGCTAAGCTTTTAAAAAAGAAATAAATTATAAATAGATTAGTTTATTTCTTTTTTATTTCATTTTCTTATTAATTTTGCTATACTTATAATGGTGATAATAGATGTATAATGTGTATGATTATATTAATTTTTATAAAGATAAGGAAGTATATGAGTATTCTTTTAATATAATAGATGATTTAATAATATCTATTTTAAGTTATTTACCAATAAATTTTAATAAGAAATGTCTTTTAAAAGATATAAAATTAAAGTCTAAGGGTTATGGCCATATGTATGAAAAAGCATTAGATATATATTCTATGATTAAAGATTCAAAAAGGTATAAAAATCTAAAATTAATTGATTATACTAGTAAAAAGGATGATTGCACTCAGTTTGGTGCTTTGACTTTTGAACTTAATAACTTAAGAATTATTTCTTTTGAAGGTACAGATGGTTCATTCATTGGATGGTTTGAAAATTTTAGATTAGGTTATTCATATCCAACATATACTCAAAATTTAGCTTATAATTATTTAGATAGAATAATTAAGGGTAATTCTAGAAAAAAATATCATGTAGTAGGGCACTCTAAAGGTGGAAATCTTGCTGTTAGTAGTGCTATGAATGTAAATGATAAAAAATTAAAAAAAATTAGTAAAATATATAATTTTGATGGACCTGGTTTTAGGGAAAAAGAATATAAATCTTTAAAATATAAAAAGGTATCTAAAAAAGTTATTAATATAGTTCCATATAATTCTTATATAGGTGTTCTTTTAAATAGTAATTCTTATAATGTTATAAAAACTAGTTCTATTTCATTTGATACACATGATCCAACGTACTGGAATATATTTGGGGAGTATTTTATACCTGCAAATTTAAGTATAGTAAGCGATAAAATACATAATAGTACTACTAGTCCTTTAGAACAGTTAGATAATGAAAAGATGAAAGATTTATTAGAGGAGTTGTTTAAAACTATTGATAAAAGTTATACATCAAAATTTAGTTTAAATTTTTTTGATATACAGAATATATATAAAAGTTATAGAAATATAGACCCAGAAATAACTAGTTATATGGATGATATTATAAAAACTTTGTTAGGATTTAATAAATAGTTAAAAAATATGAATTGATATGATAATAGTTGTTTATTTTTCAATAACTTTATTATAAAAACCTAGATTTAATTTTTAATTAATTCTAGGTTTTATCTATTTTATTTATTATCTTTTGTTTTACTTTCAAAAGCTCTTAGTATTTCTACAGGTAATGCAAAAACAATAGTATTAG
>CAJONL010000161.1 GCA_905235875.1 uncultured Bacilli bacterium | reverse complement strand
CTGAGTGTAAATATATTAAGAAAGAAGAAAAAGAAACTAAAGAAATAATGGATCGTCCTATATGTAAAAAAGGTAAGTTAGTTGAGAAAACCACTAAGAAAGGGAAAATATTTTACGGATGTAATAATTATCCAAAATGTAAAACCGCATATTGGGATAAACCGGTAGGAGAAAAATGCCCTGAATGTAAAGGCATGCTGACAGAAAAAAAAAGATAAAATAAAATGTAGTAGCTGCGATTATACAAAGTAGCTACTTTTTTTTGCTTTAATTAAAAAAACAATATATAATAAATAGTAGGTGATAGTAATGAAAAAATATACGTTAAACTGCATACTAGCTATAAAAGGTGAAAGAGTAAAAATTAATTTAAAAAATAATAGTTTATATGAAATTGATAAATATACAAAAGACTATGAAAATGAAAAAGAATTAAAAGATGATTTTAAATTATCCCATCCTGAGATAAAACCATTTTTTATAGATCAAGGAATATGTGAAATTGATGAAAATGGTATAAAAAGCGTTGATATATTATATAAAAATAATACTTTTAATACAATTTTTAATAATATCAAGCTTAAAGAAGATACTGATGAAATAATATATAATCAAGAACTATTTAATTATATTTTAATATTTTTAGTAATGCTAAAAAAAGATGGAATAGAGTATGCTATTAAAAATAATTATATTACTGATGAATTTTTATCTTCTTTAGAAGATTATAGAAAATATATTAAAGTGGATAAACCTTCATCTGATTTAAAAGAAATAAAAAAAATGAAAGTATTTGAAACAGTATCTAATTATTCAAACTTTAGAAAACTTGCTTTTCTAGCAAATGAAAGAGTAAATTATAAAAATGATGAAAAAAAGGAAGAAATGCATAGATAATAATTTGACAAAAAGATAAAAAAAACTATAATAATTCAAAAAAAGAAGGGTTATTATGAAAAAAGATAATAGAGCAAATAGATATTCATTAAAAATCATAGATAAAAATGGATTAGAAAGAACAGTTTTAATTGATTATAATGGAAAAATAAGAGAAAAAATGCCACTTTCTATAATTGATATGATGACAACTAAATATGAAAAAGAAGAGTTTAAAAAACTATTAATGAGTATGGGTTATGATTATGATTTAATATTTATTGAATATAGATCAAAAGGACAAAGAAAATTTTTAGACGTAGCTTATAATGATAAAGATATAATTGCTAAAGAAAGTGCATTTAGAGAAGAAAAAGCATTATCTAAAAAAGTAGTAAAAAAAAGTGAAAATGTTATGCTTTTATTTTATCAACTTATAGATATACAAAGACATAACAAAAAACTATGGACATACCTTCAAAATAAAAAATATATATGGTCTGATCTTACAATACTAATCGCAAACTATAATTACTTAGTAGATAAAAATAATTATTCGTACGATACATTAGAGTATCAAAATGATATTATAAAATTATTAGGGAACTATTTAGTTTTTAGAAAAATTACTTTGGGTATAGATGAATATTTTGAAAAATCTCATGATATTTTAAGTGAAAAAGTTTATAAAAAACTGAAATGAGGTAATATATATGAGTAGAAAAGGATTGTATTATTTAAAGCACGTCTCACTTTCTGGTGATGAAAATATTATTAGACTTGAAGACGAAGATGGTAAGATAAAGAAGAGCTTTCCATTATCAACTATTGATGCAATAACTACAGACTTTGATAATATGAAAAGCTTACTTGAATTTATAAGTGAAAAAAATAAACCTAAAAAAAATTCTAATTTTGATATAACTGATGGATACCTTTATATTGAATATCATCATAATAATAAAGTAAAAATATTAAATATAGTCTTTAGCGATAATGAAGAAATTAGAGAGGTTTCTAAAAAATGTAAAGGTGGGTATAAAATAAAAAAAGATTCTAAGTTAACATCTTTAGCTTATAAACTAATAAATATTAGAAAAAATGAAACAGACATATATAATTATTTAAGAAACAATTATTATGTTAATTCTTATTTAACAAATATTAT
>CAJONL010000160.1 GCA_905235875.1 uncultured Bacilli bacterium | reverse complement strand
TCCTACAGTAACTGATACATCAAAGCATTGATCTACATCAGCCATATTACCTGTAACTTCCTTAGAAATTTCAATGTGCTTATATGCTGATCCACTTGTGAATAAGAATGATTCAGGATCTCCTGTTGCAGTTAAATCTAATCTTTGTTCTGTTTGTCCTTGCTTATAAACAAAGAATATTACAGTTTTTCCTTCATCAGTACTTAAACCAGTACTTTTAGCATTTCTAACACTTGCCTTAATTTTATATGTGTTAGTTGAATCTACTGGATAGTTTGTAGCATCATCTGATGCAGTTTCAGTAACAGTCCATTCATAGTCACCATTTTTAGTGAATGTTGCTCCAGTCATATCAATTGTTCCTTGAGCTTCAGCTGCTCCACTAGTTGGTGCTACATTTGTAAAGTCAACAGATGCTGCTGTAGGGAATCCAGTTACCCCACCTGCAGGGTTTGATTCTCCTGCTGTGATTGTGTAATCAAATCCGTTTGTAATGTTGTTTTTAGCATTAGTAATTTTTCTTGTAATTGTTAAATTTTGTGCATCTGTTGGACTAACGCTACCTGCTGCTGCACTTACGCCACTCATACCTGCTACTGTAATTGCAGCGATTAATGCAGTCATAAATAATTTTAGTTTTTTCATTTTTTTCTTCCTTCCTTTTTTTAATTTTTTTATATTATAGATCCCTACTTCTTAAGAGATTTATAACCGAACCTTTTATTTGACTCTTATCGATGGCACCAAAGTTTCTTGAATCAGTTGAATTCATTCTGAAATCACCAAGTACAAAATACTGTCCATCTGGAATCGTATATGGGAATGAAATACTAGATGTTTTATCTTTATAAGTTCTATATACTATTTTTTCATCAACTACATGATTATCTACAATTAAATTCCCATCTTTATCTATATCAATAGTTTGTCCACCTGTGCCAACCACTCTAGAAATATACTCTTTACCATCATTTTCAAAAACAAGTATATCTCCGGTTTTATATTTTTCATCTAGCCTATAGTATAAAAGAAGATCACTATCCGATACTCTAGGATACATAGATAGTCCCGAAGAAATAACAAAACCAAATACATAGGTAAATGTTAAATATAATACTAATAAGAATGCTACAACTTTAAATATTAAACTAAATAAACTTCTTAAAGCAATTATTTTTTGTATCTTTTTAGTAATATATTTTTTATCTTCTATTAGAATGTCCATATTATTTTTTCTTTCCACTCAGCATTACTATTTCATTTTCTTTTTCTTCAAGTATTGATTCATATTTTATACGTTCATTTTCAAGTTTTTGCTTATATTCACGGTTAATTTTTTCTATCCTTTTCAGGACAGATAGTTTATCATATCCGAAAAATAAAGCCCCTCTTATTCTTAATTTATCAACGATGGCACATCAACTCCAATCTATTGTATATATAAAGTTTAGCATCAACTATTTTTCGTGTCAATAAATTAAAAAAAATTTTACAAAAAAAAATTGTATTTGACAAAAAAAGACATAAACTTATCATGTTTATGCCTTTTATTTATCTTTTATTCTTCTTCAGCTAATTCCAATCTTCTATTAGTCATTCTTCTAGCCATTGCAAACACTGTAACTGCTGCTGCAACAACTGCTAATAAAATATATGGAAGTGATTTAGTAACAATACCTGTTATAGCTGCTTGATTCCATACGTTTTTAATTGTATTTGAATTACTTGAACCTACTGTTTTAGAACCTGATTCTTTACTATTAGTAGTGCTACCATTAATAAATGTTTGATAATTTGCTCCACCTGTTTCTATAAATGAATATGTCTTACCTTCAGGTACACCATTTATTGTAATTGAATCACCATGTTTTAAATTAACTGTAGTAGCTGTTCCACTTGTAATAGATGTTGGATCTCCAGATTTATGAGTTCCTGTAATACTATAGTTTTCACCAGCATTACCATTTACTGTTATAGAAACTGCAAAGTATTCGTCAGGATCAGCCATTGTACCTTCTACTGTTTTACTAATAGATATTGTTTTTACTATTGCTGCACTTGTAAAATCTAATTTTGATGGATCTAATTTTGAAGCATCAGAAGCTGCTCCTTTATAAAAGAACATTGTAATAGTTTTACTATTAAAATTAGTTGCACTTGCATTTCTTACTGATACTTTTGCTGTATAAGTATTAGTACTATCAATTGGATATAATCCAGGAGTAGTTGAACCAGTTTCAGTTATTGTATAAGTATAATCTCCATTCTTAGTAAAAGTTGCACCAGCAAAATCTAAAGTTCCAGTAGCAGTTGCTGTACCACTTTGTGGTGTAACATTTGAAAATGCTACAGTAGCAGTAGTTGGAATATTTGATGTTCCAGTAGGATTATTTGAATCTGCAGTTACAGTATAAGTAAATGTATTATTTACCTTATTAGTAGTTCCTGTTACAGTCCTTGAAATAGTTGCTGCATGATTAGCTGTAGTATTTGTAATACTTCCACTTGCAGCATTAACACTACCTATCCCCCCAAATAGTGCTATTGATAGAATCATTGTTAGCATTATTTTTATATTTTTCATATAAATCATCCTTTCTTATT
>CAJONL010000159.1 GCA_905235875.1 uncultured Bacilli bacterium | reverse complement strand
GAGAAAGGATGGAAAATACTAATTCCAATTTATAATTACTATATGCTTTATAAGATTGCTGGTGTTAACTTCTGGATTTGGTTTTTAATTCCTACAATTTTAATTGGTGTAATTAATAGTGTTAGTGGTGATGGTAAAGATATGAGTATTATTGCTATTATTCTAGTACTTATTGTATTAATTTATACTATAGTTGGTACATGTAAATTCTGTAAAGGACTTGCAGCATCATTTGGTAAAGGAACTTCGTTTGCAGTAGGTTTATTCTTCTTACCTAATATTTTTCAATTAATATTAGGCTTTGGTTCAGCAAAATACGAAAAATAATATAAGGCTCCTAGAGGGACTTTATTAAATTAGAAGGGTGATTTATATATGTTATTAGTAAATACAAATGAAATTTATGGTAAAGAAATTAAAGAAACACTTGGGCTTGTAAAAGGCGCTACAGTTCAAACTAAACACATTGGAAGAGATTTTATGGCAGGAATGAAAACTTTAGTTGGTGGAGAACTTAAAGGGTATACTGAAATGCTTAATGAAGCCAGAACTATAGCTACAAATCGTATGATTGAGGAAGCTGAAAGTATGGGTGCTGATGCTATTGTTTGTGTTAGATATGGTACATCTGAAGCAACCCAAGGTGCGTCAGAAATTATGGCTTATGGAACAGCTGTTAAATTAAAATAATTAAAAAAGTAAATAAATTATAATATGGAGGAATTGACTTGTATGAAAAAAGCAAGGTCATATAAGGAAATTTTTGGTATAAGGTTAAATAAAAATCAAATTTTAATTATGCAGCATATGAAAGATGATAAGAGAATAAGTCGTAGAAAGCTTGCCGATACTCTTGGTATAACTGTTGATGGAGTAAAATATAACATAAAAAAACTAAAAGATAAAAAGTTAATTATGAGAATTGGTCCACTTAATGGAGGATATTGGCAAGTAAATGTTTCAAAAAATGATTTAGATAATTTATAAGAGTACCTTTTGGTACTTTTTATTTATAAAAATATAAGGGTGTTATATATGGATGAGAAAAAGTTATTAGTTTCAAATATAGATAAAGTTCATACAACTATACTAGGGAAAGAAAGAATTAAAAATAATTTAGAACTAGATATTGATGATATAATTAATTATATTAAAAATAAGATTATAAAAAAAGAGAGTACAGTATATAAAAAAGGAAAAAACTTATACTGTGAAATAGATAAAATAAGAGTAACTATAAATTCTTATAATTATTGTATAATTACATGTCATTATATCTAAGGTGATAATATGAAAGTAGTAAAACAATAAACTGAATTTGGAACAAATATTATTTTAAAAAATGAAGATAAATATGTTTCTTTTATTATTGGTGGTAATGGTGATCTTTATCGGTCTATTTATTCACGAAATAGTAGTAATATTCATGGATTTATTATTACTAAAGAATTTATATAAAAAGAATAAAGTAAAAACCTTAATGAGGTAGCGTAGTCATTATATATTTTTTTTATATATTAATTATGTATTTACAAGTTGTGTTAGATTAGTACAAAATCTGCCTTTTTTATGTTATAATTGTTTAGAAATAAAGTAACTTTTATGCATAATATAGCTAACATAAATTGATTACGATTTATTGATTAAAGGGAGTGATTTCTATGAATGATAATAAAACAAATATAAATTGGTATCCAGGTCATATGGCAAAAGCTAAAAGGTTAATAAAAGAAAATATTAGTTTAATAGATATAGTATTTAATGTAGTAGATTCTAGAATTCCAAAAAGTAGTATTATTCCCGATTTAAATGATCTAGTAGGTAATAAACCAGTTATTTATATTTTTACTAAATATGATTTGTGTGATAAAAATGAAACAGATAAGTTTATAAATGAGTATAAAAAAACTAAATATGTTTTGAACTATGACTTAAATAAAAACATTAATATTAATGAAATAACTAGTTTATGTAATAATATTTTAAAAGATAAGATTGATAGTTTAAAGGCTAAGGGAATTAATAAAAATAAGATTAAATGTTTAGTAATTGGGGTTCCTAATGCTGGTAAAAGTACTTTAATTAATAAAATTACAGGTAGAAATAGTCAGAAGACAGGTAATATGCCTGGTGTTACTAAAAGCTTGAATTGGATAAGAATTAACGATACATTAGAACTATTAGATTCTCCTGGTGTACTTTGGCCAAAGTTTAGTGATGAAAGAGCTGCGTTTAATTTAGCTAGTACTACTGCGATAAAAGAAGAAGTAATTCCTAAAGATAAAGTAGCTTGTTACATATTAGAGATTTTATATAAATATTATCCTGATATATTAAAAGAAAAATATAATGTTACTGATATTGAAGATTTTGATGAAGTATATACTACTATAGCTAAAAAAAGAGGATTTATTATGAAAGGTAATGAACCAGATTATGATAGGGTTACTAATTTAGTATTAAATGATATAAAACAAGGTAAAGTATCTGGTATAACATTAGATAGGTATAAAGATGGAATTTAAGGATTATACTATAGACGAATTAGAAAGGTTATTAACTAGTTATGAAAATTCTAGTTCAAAAGAAGATAAAAAGCTGGCTAAAGAAATAGACTTGTATTTATGTTCTATGGATAATAAAAGATATGAAAAAAAATATTTAAATGAAGGATATAAATTAATTGCTGGAGTAGATGAAGTAGGGCGTGGTCCTCTAGTAGGTCCAGTAGTTGCAGCTGCAGTAATACTTCCAAATGATTATCATCTTGATGGTTTAACTGATTCTAAAAAATTATCTGAAAAGAAACGTGAGTATTTTGATGAAATAATTAAAAGAGACGCTATCAGTTATGGAATAGGTGAAGTATCAAACGATGTAATAGATGAAATAAATATATATGAAGCTACTAAAATAGCTATGAAAAAAGCAATAGATAATTTAAATGTAAAACCTGATATTGTTTTAACTGATGCAATGAGTCTTGATTTAAAGCAAAAAGTAGTTCCTATAATTAAAGGTGATTTAAAAAGTGAGACTATATCTGCTGCCTCTATTATTGCTAAAGTATATAGAGATAATTTATTAAAGGAATTAGATAAGAAGTATCCTATGTATAATTTTAAAAATAATAAAGGATATCCGACAAAAGATCATAAAGAAGCAATAGAAAAATATGGAATAATAAAAGAGCATAGAAAAACTTATGCTCCAATTAAAAATATGGAATTATAGAAAAAAGGAACTATTTGTTCCTTTTAAAATTTCCTGTAAAGAGCTGTTACTTTACCAAGGATAGTACAATTATCTAAAATAATAGGTTCCAAGAGATCATTTTCTGGTTGTAATCTAATATGCCCGTTTTCTTTATAAAATCTTTTAATAGTTACTTCATTATCATCATTCATAGCTACTACAATTTCACCATTATTACATGTTTTCTTTTTTTCGACTAAAACAATATCGTTATCTAATATTCCAGCATTAATCATGCTATCCCCAGTTACATTTAAAGAAAAAGTTTCTTTTTTGGGATTCAACATAAAACTTGGAACATCTAAATACTCATCTGGATTTTCTATAGCTTCAATTGGATTGCCACATGATGCTCTTCCTAAAAGTGGAATAGAAACAACTGAATCATCTTGTTTAGCATATTCGTTAGGTACTAAAAGTTCCATTGTACGATTCTTATCTTTATCTTTTTTAATATATCCTTTTCTTTGTAAGTGATCTAAGTGAACATGCACAGTTGCAGTACTAGATAAACCAGTTAAATTACATAAGTCTCTAACAGTAGGTGGATAACCTTTTTCAGCAAAGAATTTTTTAATTGCTTTTAAAACTCTTTCTTGCTTAACAGTTAATTTTTCCATAGTTAATACCTCCTGATAAAATGATAACAAAAAACATATGTTTTGTCAAACGAATGTTTTAAGTATTCTATATAAAATGTTTTACTTTTTAAAAAATATATATTATAATTTATCTAGTGAAAGGACGTGTTTTTATGGACATGAATAAAATGAAAGATTTTTGTAAAACTTATGGATTTATTTTTCCAGGTAGTGATATATATGGAGGGCTTGCTAATACTTATGACTACGGTCCTTTAGGTGTAAGACTTAAAAATAATATTAAAGATTTATGGAGAAAACGTTTTATCGAAGAAAGAGATAATGCATATGAACTAGATGCAGGAATCCTTATGCATCCTAGAGTATGGGAAGCATCAGGTCATGTTGGTGGTTTTTCTGATCCTCTTTTAGATTGTAAAGAGTGTAAGACTAGATTCCGTGCTGACAATTTAATAAATGACTTTACTAATTCTTCTAAAGGTGATGGAATGACTGAGGAAGAAATGATAAAATTTATTAATGATAATAATATACCATGTCCTAATTGTGGTAAGCATAACTTTACTGACATACGTGAATTTAATTTAATGTTTGAAACAAAAAGAGGTGTTACTAAAGATAGTAATAGTACTGTTTATTTAAGACCAGAAAATGCACAAGGAGAGTATGTTAACTTTTTAAATGTTCAAAGAACAATGAGATGTAAGCTTCCTTTTTCAATTGG
>CAJONL010000158.1 GCA_905235875.1 uncultured Bacilli bacterium | reverse complement strand
CGAAATCCTGAAGGTGTTACAAACAGACAAAATACTGTTTTAAAATTAATGGTTCAACATGGTTATATTACTGAAGAAGAAAAAGAAATTGCTGAACAAGTTAAAATAGAAGATTTACTTGACAATACTGATAGTGATTCTGTTAGTGAATATCAAGGATATATTGATTTAGTTGTACAAGAAATAATAAATAAAACTGGTATGGATCCATATACTGTACCAATGCTTGTATATACTAATATGGATAATAAAAAACAAGAAAGAATTTATAAAGTATTTACTGGTAAATCTCACACTTGGGTTAATAAATCAATTCAAGGTGCTGCAGTTGCAGTAGAAAGCAAAACTGGTAAAGTAATAGCTGTTGGAGCAGGAAGAAATAGAACTGGTGAACGTACATTTAACTATGCAACCGATATTTCAAGACAAATTGGATCGACTGCTAAACCAATATTTGATTATGGACCTGCTATTGAATACAACGATTGGTCAACAGGACATATATTAAGAGATGAACCTTGGACTTACTCAGGATCTTCCATAAGACTTGTCAATGCTGATGGTAGATATATGGGTAATATGTCTATAAGATATGCCCTATCTAATTCACGTAACGTACCTGCTGTCAAAACATTTCAATCAGTTAACAATAAAAAGATTAAGAAGTTCGCAACATCTCTTGGTATCAAACCTGAAATTGATTCTGAAGGTGGCCTACATGAAGCACATGCTGTTGGAGCCTTTAATGGAGCCTCTCCTCTTCAAATAGCTGGAGCCTATGCTGCATTTAGTAATGGTGGTGTATATCATGAACCATACTCAGTAAGTAAAATAGTTCTTAGAGATTCTGAAGAAAAAATAGAATTTAAACCTGAAGGCGAAAGAGCGATGAGTGAAGCTACAGCTTACATGATTACAGATATTTTAAGGGATGTACCTAGCATAAATAGTATGACAGGACTTACATCTGATCAATTTGCAATGAAAACTGGTACAACAAACTATGATCAAAAACTGGCTGCTAAATTAGGTTATTCTTCTGATGCAGCTCCAGATGGTTGGATTGCTGGATATACTCCTGATATAAGTTTAGCAATGTGGACTGGTTATATAAAAAATAAACGTGGAGTTTACTTAACTATGAATGAAATGTATTATCATAGGAATAGTCTATATAGAGATTGTGCAAGAGCAATATTTAATAATAATGGTGCTAAATGGACTAAACCATCTAGTGTTGTTAAAGTAAGACTAGAAAAAGGAACTGAACAATTGGCAAGTGCTTATACTCCAGCAAGTATGGTTTCAGTTGAATTGTTCAAACGAGGTACAGAACCATCGGCAGTATCTAAAGCATATAATAAACTTCCTAGTCCATCTGGTGTATCGGTTGATTACTCAAATGGAAAAGTAACAATTTCTTGGCACGCTGTTAAAAAACCTAGTGATTCTAAAGAAGATGGTGAATTTGGTTACTATGTATATCTAGATGGTGAATTGCTTGGATTTACTACTGATACATCATATACATATTCTGGTTCAAATCCATTCGGTACATATACTGTTAAAGCTGCATTTAAAGGTAATACTACTACAATGAGTTCAGGAGCTAGCAAATCTTTAAAACAACATGTAAAAATATCACGTAATGTCAGTGCTACTAATAAAACAATTGCAGCTGGTTCTGGTGAGTCGTATACTCCAGTAAGTAGTCCATTTACTATAACTGAAAATGGTGTTGATGTTACTGCTGCTGCTAATGTTACTACTACAATTTATAAGGACGGTAAAGTTGTAAATGAAATAGATACATCTGAACCTGCTACATATAAAGTAGTTTACTCAGTAAAATATGATGACAAAGAAGACTCAGTTACAGTTACAATCACAGTATCTTAAAATAATTAAAATAAAAAAGATATAGAACTTATAAAAACTATATCTTTTTTTATGCTTATATTTCTAAAATAACAGTTATAACCATGGGAATGCTTCCAGTTTCTTCTCTAAAATAATTACCTAAAGCTTCTCTTATCTTGGTTTTTATCAGAGTAAAGTTTACCTTTTTTCCATCAATGCAGCTTTCAATAACCTCTTTAGATATTTCTTCACTCTTATTAACAATATCCAAATTGTCTTTAACATATATAAATCCTCTTGTAAGTATCTGTGGATTGGCAATTATCTTTTTTGTTTTCTTGTCTAAAGTTGCACTTACTATAACAATACCATTTTTTGATAAAAGCTCCCTATCTTTTAAGACTAAGTCCCCTACATCATCTGCTTTGTTACCATCTATAAGTAATTCATCTATTTCAACATGGTCACTTTTTTCTAAAAGTTTTCCATTTTCAAAAATTACTACATCACCATTTTGTTTTAATAAAATATTGTCAGGACTAAGACCTGCAAGTTCTCCTACATTAGCATTCATATATTGATACCTATATTCTCCTTTGATTGGAAAATAATATTTAGGATTCATTAAATTTATCATTTGCATTAGGTCTTCACTTGATGGATGATGAAGAACATGATCTTTAAATGATAAAGTCTTAACTTCTACATCAATCCTTGATAAATCATCCATTATTTTAGCGATTTTCTTTTCATTGCCTGGATATGTTGGCTCAGCAATAAATACTAAGTCTTCTTTTCTTAATGAAATGTATTTATCATACTTACTAATAATTTTTTCAATAGCTGAATAAGATTTTTCCTTATCATCCGCAATTAATATTACAACATTTTTATCATTTATATTAGATAAATCACCAATTATTTTTTTATCGAACTTCAAATATCCAAGTTCTTCAGCATATTTAACTAACTCTCCAAGTTTTTTCCCCATTAGAACTATTTTCCTTTTACTTTTTTCTACTTGCTCAAATATTTCTTGAATCTTATAAATATGCTCTGAAAAAATATTTATTATTATTCTATCATCAGTTTGGTTAAGAGCATCCCATACTTCTTTAGCAATACGATGATGTGGGGTTGTATGTCCTTCTCTATAAGCATAAGTAGATTCCGATAAAAGACATAAAACTCCTTGTTTACCAACATAAGCAAGTTTACCTATATCTGTTTTATATGCTCCAAGCATTGATGAATCAAACACAAAATCTGTTGCATAAACTATTGCACCATCATCTGTATATAAAACATATGCTACCGTTTCCGGTATAGAATGAGTAACAGCAATCGGAAATATTGAATATCCTCCTGCATCAATTTTAGAATGAGGTCTTATTTCCTTTAAATTTGCCTTTTTTATATTATATTTTTCAAGTTCTGCTTTTAAAACTGTCATAGTAAATTTTGTAGCATATATAGGTACATTGCTAAGTGAAGATATTATATCAGGTATAGCTCCCATATTACCTGCATGCGCATGTGATATAAATATCCCTTTAATCTTCTTTTTATTTTTTATTAAATAGTCTACTTTAGGTATAATGTAATCTACTCCGAGCATATTTTGACTTGGATACTTTAAACCGGCGTCAAAAACGAATAAATTATTATCAACGTCCACAACATACATATTCTTGCCATTTTCGTTTAATCCACCTAAAGCAAAAATTTTTATCTTACTCATTTTTATCTCCTTTCTTTCTTTTTTAACATAGTAAGTGCAAATAAATTATAGCACATAATTTATAATTTAACAATTTATAAAGAAAAAACATAATAATAATCAGCAAAATAAAAATGCACTTTTTTATAATTCCCTTATTTTATGCACCTTAAACGCAAATTTAATAATATATAACTCAAACACAATATATTTATTTACTTTTATTTTTAATTTACTTATAATATTATCTACTTTGCGTTTGGAGGCTTTAAAATGATTGAATTTTTTGTATATGAACAAAACGAAGTATTTAATAATAATATTAGAAATGATATATATAAATTTATAGGTTCAAGAATTGATAATTTTAAAATATATAATTATGATAAGAGCTTAAATAATAGTAAGAACTTTAAAATATATATTATAAGTTCAAACAATATAAATGAAACATATAAAATTGCTGAAGAAATTAGAAATAATGGTGACTTTATTAGTCAAATTATTATAATAAGTAATATACATAAGAAAAACCTAATTAATGATCTTTTAATACTTAGTTATATTGATTATAGTTCATACAATGATAATAAATTAATTGATACTTTAGAAACTGCATATGATATTATTACTAAATCTAGTTCATTTACTTTTACGTATAATAAAAATATTTATAGGGTACCTTTAAAAGATATTTTATATATTGAAAAAGAAAATAATTCTAATAAATCTATTATTTACACGAAGACTAAACAATACTTTATTAATTCCACTATTAAAGATATAGATAAAAGAATTAACTATGTAAAATTTATGAAAACACATCGTAGCTGTATTGTTAATCTAGATAATATTAGAATGTATGATTATACTAACAATATTATTTATTTTAAAGATAAGCAAATAGATTTAGTATCCAGAGATAAAAGAGCAATTTTAAAAGAAAAAATACTAGATAATATAATTCAGTAATTTTATATTCTTTATCAAGTTTATTAAATAAAAGCAAAATATCTGTTTTTATTTCAAAAATATTGTATAAATTTTTTAAGATATAATTTCCTTTTGCATATTCTTCTTATTTTTAATATTATTAGTTTACTATTTAAAAAAAACTAGATAACTTGAAGTTATAACAAAAAAGTAAACAGTTTTTTTCTGTCTACTTTTTATTGACAAGTTCAATAACTCTAGTCTTTTTTATTATTTATTCTTTCTAGACTTAATTGCTGCTTGTGCTGCTGCAAGGCGCGCAATAGGAACTCTAAATGGAGAACAAGAAACATAATCTAGTCCAACATTTTGGCAGAATTCAATTGATGCTGGATCTCCACCATGTTCACCACAAATACCAAGCTTGATATCTGGTCTTGTTTGTTTTCCAAGTTCAACAGCCATTTTTACAAGTTTTCCTACACCAACTTGATCAAGTCTAGCAAATGGATCTGATTCATAAATTTTATTTTTATAATAAGAATCTAAGAACTTACCTGCATCATCACGAGAGAATCCAAATGTCATTTGTGTTAAATCATTTGTACCAAATGAGAAGAATTCTGCTTCTTTAGCAATTTTATCTGCAGTTAGTGCTGCTCTTGGAATTTCAATCATAGTACCAATTTTATAACTAATATCTGAATTTTTTTCCTTTTTAACTTGTTCAGCTACTTCTACTACTACATCTTTAACAAATTTAAGTTCTTTTTCTTCTCCAACAAGTGGAATCATAATTTCAACTGTAATATCATATCCTTTTTCTTCTTTAACTTCAATAGCAGCTTCAAGAAGCGCTCTTGTTT
>CAJONL010000157.1 GCA_905235875.1 uncultured Bacilli bacterium | reverse complement strand
GAATATAATTTTTCTTGATATAAAACCATAAGTGGAAAAAAATCTCCAGTAGAAGGTTCATTTTTATTAGTCATTGCAGTAAGCACTACAGTATCACCATATCTTACTAAACAAGAACTTGAAGCTTGTTTAGCCATTTCTCCAACTTCTACTATAATTTCTCTTCCCCTAAAATCAAATTTAAATACTTCTTTCATTATTTCCTCCTAAATATAAATAAAAAGACACTAAAAAATAAGCGCCTATCTATTTTCTTAAACCTAATTTTTTAACTATTTCACGATATCTTGTAACATCATTATTTTTTAAATAGTTTAAAAGTTTTCTTCTTTGTCCTACTTTTTTAAACATTCCACGTCTTGAATGATAATCGTGTTTATGTTCTTTTAAGTGAGAAGTTAGAGCTGATATTTCTTCAGATAAAATAGCTATTTGTACTTCAGCTGAACCTGTATCATTTTCTCCTTTAGCATACTTTTTAACTATTTCTTGTTTCTTTTCTTTAGTTAAAGCCATAATTACCTCCTTTTATTTAATATCCACAACCTAGGTAAATGAGGATTTTAATTTATCCAAGATGCGGAAACATATATAATATACTATAAAATATGATAAAAATCAAGAAAAAATCTAAATAAATAATTTGTACAAGTAGTTATACTATTAAATGCATATTATATGTACTAACAAGTTCTTATTTATTTCATCTTTTTCTAATTTTATTATCTCTTTTAAAAGGATAAATAACAATAGATGTTTCTTTTATTTTATTATCATTTATAGTTAAATGTTTTAAAAATAATTCAGTAAAATTAGATTTAGAATCTATTTTTATATCAATATCTATAGCACCAGGATAATCAGTTGTATGAAGATAATCACTTAGAGTAGGTACTAGAACAATAGGTCCACTTTGAGTAACCATAAACTTATATCTATGAGAGTGACCTGCAAGTTTTAAGCCATACTCATAATCAAAGTTTTTTTGATGGCACATAAATATCTTATTAGTTTCTACATCTAGTTCTGATAATCCATAACCCATTGGAACTATATCGTCTCTTTCTTTTTCAATTATATAGTTTAAATTTAAGCTGCTATTCCTTGTAAAATCTTCTTCATGATTACCAAATGCTAAAAATGTTAAAATATTATCACTTGTAGGATATCTTGTTAAAAATTTTTCTATTTGTTTTTTATAATCATATTCAGATATTGCCGCTCCATCCATAGCATCTCCTAGATGAAAAATAATATGAATATCATTTTTTTCTGCATAATCAAACATCATATTTATATAGTCAAAGTTTTCTTTATTGTGTCCATAATGAGTATCAGATATAGCTATTGCTTTAAAATTTTTTTCATTCATATTATAAATTTTAACTCTATTACTATCTGTTTTACTACATGGTTCTTTATTCAAGTAATAATTTTTTTCGCCATTATAACTATACTTACTTTTTATATCATATCCTTCATATTTAATACTTTCAAGTCTTCTTTTTAATTGTTTTTTACTTATATTAAAAGTATTACATATTTCTTTAACACTTATTTCTTTTTCAATTAACTCAAGTAAATATTTATTAGTATTAGTCATAAAACCCTCCCGATAGTTTAATTGTAACATAAAAAAAGTAGTTTATAAACTTATTTATAACCTACTATTTTTTTGAATAAATAAATGTCTAAGTTGTTATATAGAAAATAAAATACTCTCGGAGATATAAGAAGTTTACCTATTACTGGTAATATAAAGCTTGATATAAAAACTGATATAATAACAATTAAAGAAATAATATATGAGTTATTATTTATACTATTATTAGTTAACGAATATAAAGTAATTATTATTAAAAGTAATATTATTGGAAATAAGTAATTAAAAAGTGAAATAATAACATCAGTTAATATAAAGCATAAAAACGATAAGGCAATTACTAAGTACTTTAAAACTGTGCAAATAAAGCTTTCTAAAAGGACTGCTATTATGATTAAAACTTTTTTAATTATATTTATATTTCCATATTTTAAATAATCTTTTAAATACTGCCACTTAGTTACTGTTTTAGGTTCTGAATAGTCATTATAAGTTTTTGTATAGTCTTTTGTTTCTTTTTTAGGTGAAGAATACTTTTCATATGTTTTGGTTTTATCTTCTTTTAAACTTTCATCATAAGCCTTTCTTTTTACTTCATCTAAAAGAACATCCTTAGCCTCATTTATTTTTATTGACATAGATACTGCTTGCTCATCTTTGTTTATATCTGGATGCCACTTTTTCATTTCTCTTTTATAAGCCTTTTTTATTTCTTCTTCAGTTGAAGTTTGTGAAATACCTAAAAGTTCATAATAGTTCATACAACCACCACTGGTATTATAACAAAAAAAGAAAGTATTTTAAATACCTTCTTATTATTCATTAATTGGTTCTGTTGAGTACCAATAATATTTACCATCATTTGCTTTTTTGAAAATTGTTTTGAATGTAATTAATTCTGAATCAAAGTCTTTATGAATTAAATCAAAATCAAAAATTATTTTATTTTGTGTTCTGCTGTATTCTATATATTTTTTATCTTTTGATAATTGTTTGTTATTACTGTCATAGGATTTACCATCTCCTTGTGTATAGAATAATGTTATTTTACTCCTTTGATTAGAACTATAATCTATCATTTGATATTTACCACATTCACCTCCAACCATACCTGAAGAACATACTACTGGCTTACTGTAAATAGTTATTTCATCATTTTTTTGATTAAACTTTATATATTTACTATTCAATTCAACAGAATCAGTTCCTTTGTGAGGAGTATATAAATAAAATTCTTTGTTTTCACTATTGTATTGTGCATAGAAGTAATTATTTTTAGTATGTATAGTTAGTTGTTTCGTATATGTAAAAATTCTATCAGTATTAAATTTTTCTTTTATATAACTATTTATAGCTTCTTTTGATATTGTAAGCTTTTTAGTGATATCATTACTAATTTCTTTAGGTTCATCACTTTCATCATATGTATTACAGAAATAAACACTTTCTTCATCACCACAAACAGATATTTTATCAAGTTCATCAAGACTAAATTTTATGTTATTTTCATCTAAATAATTTGTGATTGCATATTCAAGCATTAAATCTGATGGAATTTCTTCTATTGAAACTTTACGTTCATAATAAAAACCACTCCTCTTGCTCAACGTTAATGTACTATCATGAAGTTTCATAACTTCTTCTTCAGATAGTTTTTCTTCTACTTTAGTTTCTTGTTTAGGTTCATTATTTTTTACGAATTTATCAAATAAACCTTTGCCAT
>CAJONL010000156.1 GCA_905235875.1 uncultured Bacilli bacterium | reverse complement strand
ATTTTTCTTACTTCATCAAATATTTTTCTTTTTTCTTCATCAGTATAATCATTAAAACTATGAATATATATAAATAAATGATGACTTGTAAAATTCCTCATGTAATAAATTTTATCTACTACTTTAGCATCTTTAAATATGGTTTTAAATTTATTAATTCTTTCCAAATAATTATCTATAGTATTCGTAGTAGTAATCGAAGTATTCTCACCATATATATACCAAGTATATACTATATTAGGTATTAAACCAACCCTATCAAAATGATTATATACTTGTCCTACAAATAAGACATCTTCATAGACCCCTGTAATGAATTTAAGATTACTTTTCTTTAATGAATCCAATTTATATAATTTGGAAGTACTAATAGTATCATTTAAAATTTTATATCTTTCATTCATTAAATTTACCGATTTTTTCTTATATAACTGTCTATACCAATATGAAGTACTTTTTGTATTATAGTATACTCTGCGGCAAATACCACATGTAACATCTAAATTATTTTCTTCTGCGTAATCTACTAAATGATTAAGAGCAAGTTTACATATTTCATCATCTGAATCAAGGAAAAATACATATTTTCCTTTAGCATTATTAATTCCAAAATTTCTTGTAAGACCTAAGCCTTCATTTTCTTTATAAAAGTATCTAATATTTTTATATTTATCTACAATTAGTTTTGGATCTTCTTTTGAGCCATCATTTATAACTAAAACTTCATAATTAGGATAACCACATTTCTTAATTGACTTAAGTGTATTATCTATAGTTTTTAAATTATTATAAAATGGAACAATTATTGAAACCATAGGTCTATTTTTCTTTTTAAATAAGTTCTTTAATATATATTTACAATTAACTAAATTTATGTACAAATCACTTTTGCTTTTTTTATCACTTTTTAAAAGATTATTACGTATTCTTTTCATCCTTCTTTTTTTCTTCTTTTTTAATCTTTTAAAAATAGATACTTTGTCTTTTTTCTTTTCTTCTATATTGTCCTCAGCATTTTCTAATGTTTTTTGTTCTTCTATATCAAGTTCATCAAATAGATCTTTCCATTTTTTTACTACTTCTTCATTTGAGAATTTAGAAATAAAGTTATCAAATGAAGAATTGTTCACTTCAAAATCTTCATTTAGAGCTTTAACGTATTCATCTATATTACTCTTTGAAACTACTCTTCCAATGGTAGAATCTATTAAATCACATACAGCTGTAAATGAATCATAAGTATAGATAGGTATTCCATATTTATATGCTTCAAGAATTGTATATGGAAGTCCTTCAGTTAAACTAGTCATTATAAGTCCTTGTTTATCTTTGTACATTTCATCTTTATTATCACAGTATCCATGTAAAATAATTCTATTTTCCAGTTTTAATTCTTTTATTTCTTTTTCAAAATCTTTTTTTAGACTACCATCACCATATACATGTACTTTAAATTTAGGATTAAGATTCGTATTTTCAAATATTTTAATGATATCTTTAGGATTTTTGTCATTATCAAGTCTTGTAATAGCTACAAATTCTCCATTCTTCTTATAAAAGTTTTTTCGATCACTAAAATCATAACCATTTTCTATAAATCCTAAAGTTGGTTTTATATCTTCATTTACCGCTTCATATAAAATATCTTTATTCTTTTGAGTAAGAAGTAAAAATTTTTTATAATTATAAATTAGATAATCATTTATTGTTCTTAAATGAGATTTATATAAAGTTTTGTTAACAATATCTTTAGCATCTCCATGAAACATCAGAATAGTTTTTTTATCTTTTAAATAATTTTGCATCGACATAAAAGCACCAAATTGACATCCTATTATAATACCATCAGTATTTTGTAAAAAAGATTTAACAGTACCTGGGTTAGTTTCCTTACAAAGCTTCATATCAACAAAATTTTCTTTATCAAAAAGATACACATCATCGTTAGTATCAGGAAACTCTTCTTTCCCAATTACTATTATTTTAGAATTATACTTTTCTTTAAATTCTTTTGCAAGATTTAGTACAAAATTATGAACTCCTCCGATTTGATTTAATTGATTAACAAGAAAAATTATATCTCTAGTCTTTCTAGGAGAACTATCAAAGTTTAGTTTTTCTACTAACTCTTTAGTAGAATTTTCTTTTTGTAAAGGATAAAACTCATTTTTTATTTTCACTAAATTATTATTTATAGAATCTATATCTTTTATTAAAGAATAAAAATCATTTATATCAGTCACTATATCCTTTTTATCTATATAATCTTCTAAATCAAACATAAAACCACGATTTTCTTCATATTCTTCTTTATCATATTGAAAAAATATAGCTGATTTATTTAAAACTGAATAATCAAAAAATAAACTTGAGTAATCTGTTATAAGAAAATCAGATATTGCAAGAAGATTATTAACAGACGAATAAGAAGTACAATCAATAATGTCATTTTCATCTTCCAAATAATTTAAATAATGCAGCTTTGTTACTAAAACCCAATCATCAGGAAGTAATTCTTTTAGTTTATCTACTTCGAATGGAAGATTAAATTTTCCTTTTTCTCTAAAAGTTGGTGCATAAAGTAAAATTTTCTTATCCTTTGGAATATCAAGTTCATCTTTAATTTTTTCTTTTTCTTCGTCACTTATAAATAAAGAATCTGTTCTAGAAATTGCAGTCTCTAATATTTCACCATTATAAAGCATTGAATCTCTTAAAAATTTTTCAGAGTAAAATTTTGATGGTGAAACCATTAAATCATATCCATAGCTATATTCTAGTCCTTGATTAAAATACTTAGGATCTAATTTAACGAACATGTTTTTATAAGGAATCCCATGCCATACGCTAACTCTTTTTTGTGAATCACAAAACTTTGAAAAACCATTTACTGAACCAGCATCTATAATATAGTCTGCTGTAATTTTTAAATAATTAGCTAATGGATTATCGTTTCTTATATAATTAACATCATCTTCAATGTACTCATCTTCCTCATATTTATCACTAATTACATAAACATCAAAATCATTTTTATAGTATGGAATAAAATTTTCAATATCTCCCATAACTTTAGAATTATAAGCTGAAGGAACTAAAACAAGCTTTTTTTTATAAATAATATCTTTCATAATCACTACCTACTGTTCTTAAAATATTTATACGCATCACTACACATAGAATCAATATCTTTTTTAGCTTCCCATTTCAATTCTTTTTTAGCTTTAGAAGGATCAGCATAACACTCAGCAATATCTCCAGGGCGTCTTTTGTCATAAACAAAATTTACTTTTGTATTATTTACTTCTTCAAAAGTTTTAATCATTTCAAGTACACTATATCCTTTTCCTGTACCTAGATTATAAATACTCACTCCTGGTTTTATATAATTTAATGCAGCAATATGTCCTTTAGCTAAATCTACTACATGAATATAGTCTCTTATTCCTGTTCCATCCTTAGTAGGATAATCGTTTCCAAATACTTTTAATTTATCTAGTTTTCCACTTGCTACATTTGTAATAATAGGCATTAAATTATTTGGTATTCCATTTGGATCTTCACCAATTAAACCACTTTCATGTGCTCCAACTGGATTAAAATACCTTAGTATAGTAATTTCCATATTTTTATTCGAAGCACTCAAATCACTTAGCATTTCCTCAATCATTAGTTTTGTTCTACCATAAGGGTTTAATACTCCAAGTGGAGAATCTTCTGTAAGTGGCATTTCTTTAGCAGCACCATAAACTGTTGCTGAACTTGAAAAAATAAATTTATTTACATTGTACTTTTGCATAGTTTCTAATAAATAAATTGTACTTATTAGATTGTTATCAAAATACATTAAAGGTTTTTCTACAGATTCACCTACTGCTTTTAGACCAGCAAAATGAATTACAGCATCAAACTTTTCTTTTTCAAATATTTCTTCAAGAACTTTTTTATTTCTTAAGTCTTCTTTATAAAAGGTTATTTTTTTACCAGTAATTTTTTCTATACTATTTATAACCTCTGGTTTTGAATTAATTAGGTTATCTACTACAACTACATCAAATCCATCCTCTAGTAATTCAACACAAGTATGACTTCCAATAAAACCAATTCCACCGGTTACTAGTATTTTCATCAAATCATCTCCTTATTTTTTATAAAGTTATTACTCCTACAATTAAAGTGTAACATTTTATAACTAATAAGTAAATAATTATGTAAATAAAAAATAACATCTCTATAATTAAGATGTTATTTAATTCATTCTATATTTTATAAACTATACAAGCTTTTTTCTTATCATTAATGTAGAGCCTGCTATTATAGATAATGGTACTAAATATATTGCATAGTCATTAATACCAGTTTCTGGATTAGTATCTGCTTTTTCTTCAGTATCCTTTTCTACTGTATCACTATCATCTTTATCTTCTGCTTCAGAATCATCTGTCTCTTCTTTATTAACATCTTTATCAGCAGCACTTTTTTCAACATCAGCATCTGAACCTACATTATTGTTAGCTATATCACTATAAGTAGAAAGTGTTGAACTAGTAGTAGCTTGATAAACTGTCTTGTAACTATAAATTTTAGATTCATCAGACTTTGATACAGCCATTAATGCTATTAAATATCCTTTATCTTTTTCTAAATCACTATATGTAATTTGAGTGCTTTCAACAAGCGACCATCCATTATCAGCATTATCCAAATCAGATTTTGAAGCTGGATCTGTTATAAGATTTGCAATTGAATTACCAACTTCACTATTACTAGTATCTGCTTTATACTTACTATAAAGCTCATCATTTATTTTTTCATATTTAGTATAAAGTGTATATTTATCCATTAAATTAGTAATTGTAGTAGCACTGTCACCTGCAAGTGAAGAGCCAGATAGTAATTGAATAACTGCAGAAATACTATTTTTTTCAACATCCTTAAGTTTTCCTGTTGCAGCACTTGCTACCATCATATAGCTAAACATACACATAACTATTAATATTATTCCAAATGATTTACTTAAACTTCTCATATTAAATCATCTCCTAAATATAATTTAATATATGTAAATAAAAATGTAAATATTTTCTGATAAAAAAGTTAAAATTTTACATTTTGTAATGTAAATTTTTTTATTTACATATAATTAGATTTTGAAATCATCCATAAGTTTTAACATTTTATCTAATTCATTCTTTATAATATTGTTATATCTCTTTATTTTATCAACATTGTCATAATCCATCATTTGCATATACCCTTTGCAAACTGATAAAGGATTTTTTAATTCACATATAAAATTAAAAACTTTTAACTTATTCTCAGTTTTATTAAAATTATGTTTAATTATACTACTATTTATTATCCTACATAAAATTTCTGTTACTATATAAAAGATAAATACTGATATTAGAATTTTAGATAAAGAATAGATATTGAGACTTAAAAATAGATTATTTACAGTAATAAATATAACTCTTATAAATATAAATAAATAAAATGTTAAATGCATATTATTTTTTTTGCTTTCATTTATAATATAAACAATATAATATAAAAAATACTCAATAATTAAATAATTTAAATTTAGTCCTAGAATGTAGAAATATATAAGAGTTAAAGACGCTATAAAAACACAAGTTACATTTCTTTTATAAATAAAACTAATAATTAAAGGAATATTAACAAAGATTAAACTATAATAAATATCATGATTAGTATATTTTAACAACAAGAATAGACTTAATAAACAAGAAATATCAATCAGTACTTTTAATTCAGATTTACTTTTTATTTTAACTATTGCAATTAATAAAAATGGAAAAACAACTAATACTATATAAAAAAATAACGTATCAAAAAACGACATAATTCATCACCAATTATATTTTAATAATAAGTAATGTCGAATTATGTCGAATAATATCAAACTATGTCAAAAATTATTTCATAGCATCTATATATTTTTTTAATTGTTTAGAATCAGGACCCAAAATTATTTTTAGTTCATTATCTAATTCTACTATTCCTTTTGCTCCAAGTGCAACAATAGAATCTTTTTTTACTTTAGACATATCTTTTAAAGTTACCATAAACCTAGATAAATTAACTTCACTTTTTACAATATTGTCTTTTCCTCCAAGATATTCTACTAATTTATTTACATCTATTTTTACTTCTTTCTTGTTAATCTTTAGTATTGCTAATAATAAAATTATAAAAACTATAATAATTAGTAAATATTCATATGTCATTTTTCTCACCTACTTAGTATAAGTATACAATATTTTTTTAAAAAAATAAAACTTTTTTTCATAGTATTAATTATATAGGTATAAACAATAACTAATTACTAGTTATTTGAATATCTTATATTAGAAATAGTAAAGGGGTGGATTATATATGAATAACAATTCTTGTTGTATTAGAGATATATTAATGGTTATTAATGCACTTCAAAATGGGGCTGAACAAATTGATGACTGTATAAATACATGTGATAGACCATTTTTAGGTAATAATACTATTGCCAATGCCTTAGTTTACAATACTAGACCAGTAAATCTTTATACAAGCAATAATGATTTAATAGAGATAGAATATACACTTAATGGTACTACAGCAACTTCGAGTGTATTTAGAGTTGAAAAAGCTAATAAGAATGCAGTAACTCTTAGGGCACTTGCACCAAATAGTGATACTACTAGTATTTATCCATATGTTAGAACCGATTCATTCATTACAGTAAACACTAATTGTATTTGTGCTGTAATGTGTTTAAGTGATACATATGTAGATTGCGTATAGAAAGGAGGAATTTAGATGTGTAACAATAATTGTGATGGAATTAGAGATATCCTTAAAATGATTGTAAAATTACAAAAAAGATGTGGAATAGATGATGACAACATGTCTTGCGATAGACCATTTCTTGGAGGAGGAACTAACAATATTTTAAATACTAGACCAGTTTCATTATACACTTGTCCAAGTAATACATTATGGACAATGCCATATACAGATGGAGAGCTTTCAGGAACAAGTTCAGTATTTAGAGTTGAAAAAGTAGATGGATGTTGTGCTACTCTTAGAGTTTTACGTGAAGAAGGCGAAACATTCGAAGCAACCAGTTCTTTTTTTACAATTAACTTAAACTGTGTAGGTGCAGTAAGATGCCTTCCTGATATCTATATTCCATGTTTATAAAATATAAAAACTGAGTAATTCTCAGCTTTTTATTTGTAATAAATTTTTAAAATATCTTTAATTGGTATAATTCTACTATCAATAGTAATAATTTTATCATTTTTCTTACCTGCTATCTTAGTATCATATGTATCATTTTTTGTTTCAATTATTACTTCTTTACTAAAAATATAAGAGCCATCTTTATCTAAATTAGAAATAAAATCACTAGGCTCTATTTCACTATTTTTTATCTTTTTATTATCCTTTATAAATGAATAATAAACTTTTTCATTACTATTATCTTTTGAAATCTTTGGTTTAAATATTTTATCCATATATTCCCCCTTTTTAATATATACTATGAAATAGGTATTAAAATATGAAATATAAAACATAATAATAATATGAAAAGCACTAAAAAAATAATTTTATTTTTAATAATATTTTTTATATTAAGTATAAACTCTATTTATAGTTTTTCAAGTTTTTTAACAAATAATACATATAGTTTAATTATAAAGCAATCTTTATTTTATTTTCTTGGAATCTTATCTATTATAT
>CAJONL010000155.1 GCA_905235875.1 uncultured Bacilli bacterium | reverse complement strand
TTACAGTAAAAGGTAATACAACATATTGGGATGTTGATGTACAACAAGGTGTTGCCTCTAGCAATGGTGTGATTGCAAGATATGTAAGTAATAAGAGTAATAATAAACTAATGTATTCATCATTTAAAACAAGTAGTGGTACAAGTTATCAATATATTTACGATAAAGGTATTAATAACCAAAGTGCTACAGATAAAAGATATGCTTATACTGAAATTTTTTCTGGTTCTTCACTAAATAGAATATATACTTTCTATAGGTCAGATGGTAAGCCTGTAGGAAAAGCATATGGTGGTATAACTCACTCATATAATGCTGTAAATCCTGTAACACCTCCTAATCCAACTAAGTCTGTAAATGTGAAAAATGTTACAGAAACTACAAAATTTGAATATAGAGTAAGTCAAAAAGTGCCTCTACAAGATTCAACAAATTATCATAAGTCATTTATAATGTACGATCAACTTGATAAGGCAATTGACATGAGTGGTATAACAAAAAGTACTGTAAAAGTTGTACGAAAAGCAGATGGAGCATATGTAACTAATAAATACTATACAATTAGTGTTTCAGGAAATACAGTAGAAGCTAAAGCAACTGCAGCTGCTCTTAAAGATGAAAACTTTTATGGTGAAACTTATGAACTTGTAATACCTGCTAAAATCTTATCAAGTATAGATTATAGTAAGTATAAAAAAGATAGTGCAGGTAATTATATAATACCTAATAAGGGAAATACTAAGATTGATAATATTACAAGAACTACTAATGAAGTGGATGTTTTATATAAATATCCAGTTCCAAATAAGATTGAACCACCAGTTAAATCTGTTGATACAAAATATGTTTCTGATGCGTCTATGTTTACTTATAGGGTAAAACAAAAAGTACCATATCAAGCAGTTATGAATTACTATAAATCATTTGAAATCGTAGATACTTTAGATAATGCAATTGATATGGAAAAAACAAAACAACAAAATATAAAAGTAATTAGAATTGATACAGGTGCAGTTGTTTCTGAAGCTAATAGTTTATTTACTGTAAATGTAAGTGGTAATAAAGTAACGGCAAAAGCAACAGAAAGTGCTTTAAAAAATAAAGATTTCTATAATCAAACTTATGAATTAGTTATTCCTTGTATATTAAAATCTAATTATAACTTTAATGGTTATAAAAAAGATAGTGCTGGTAAATATATTATTCCAAATAAAGCATCAACAATTACTAATAATGTAAGTCAAAATTCACAAGAAGTAGATGTTATATATACAAAGGAAATGCCTATAAAAAGTGTTGATGCTGAAATAATTAGGCATGAAAAAGAGTTTAATTATACAATAAGTCATGAAGTTCCAGAACTAAATGCTAGTTCTTATTATAAGGAATATACATTTACTGATATACTTGAAGAACCTCTTCAAATTAAGGATTCAAGTAAAGTAAAAATTGTTGATAATAATAATTCAGATGTTACTTCTAATTTTGATATATCTATTGAAGGACAAAAAGTAACAGCTAATTTAAAGAATCCAAGTGATAGCTCATTTTATGGAAAAACATATTCATTTATTTTAACAACATCACTAAAAGCAAGTGTTGAAGAAAAAGTGGATATGAGTAAATATATGAATGATAATAGATATGTTATTCCAGATACTGCTAGTATAACAATAAAAAATAATCAAGGCGAAGTTGAAGAATTAAAAACTAATACAGTTAACGTATATTACTATCCTGAAATTGCTCCTAAGAAAAGCGTTGATATGGAAAATGTAACTGATATCTATAACAAAAAAGGAAGATTTACATATACTATAGAAAAAGACATAATAAATTATTCAAAAAATTCATGGTATTCTAGTTTTGAATTAAAAGATGTATTTGAACCTGTTATTCAAATTGATAGTACTTCATCAGTAAAAGTTATTAATGATAAAGGTGAAGATGTAACTAATTGGTTTGATATTAAGTTGAATTCAAATACTTTAATAGCAAAATTAAAAGATGAAAATAATAATGAAAATTTCTATGGAAGATCTTATAAATTTATTATAAAGGCTGGAATAAAAGATAATGCTAATTTAAATAAATACAAAAAGGGTAATCAATATGTAATCCCAAATAAGGCTTCAATTATTTATGATAAAAATATAGAAGATCAAACAAATGAAGTTAATGTTAAAATAGATGTGCCAAAAGAAGTGCCAAAAGTAGAAAAAAGACTTGTAAAAGTATCAAATACAGCTAGTCCACTATCAGTTGCAATAATTACCATAGGATTAGCGCTTGTTATAGCAGCAGCATATTTCATATATAAAAATTATAGTTTGTCTATAACAAAAAAATAATATAACTATACTATAGTTCTCCACTGTTTAGTGGGGGACTTTTTTTGGATAAAATTATATTTTATAGTAAGTATTGACTGGTATATTATGGTTTGATATATTATCTTTATAGTAGTGAGGTGTAACCTATGAAAAAGAATAAAAAAACTAAAAATAAAATAATTAAATTTAATGTCTTATACTATTCTTTACTAGCATTATTAAGTATTTTTTTAATTATTTTAACTATATATAAATACAAAGCAAACTTTTATTGTGATATTGAATATTACTCTGATATTTGCTTAAATAATAAAAATTATTTTGAACTATTCTTATCATTTTTTATAATATCAGTTTTTGTAATTATAATAGTTCTACTAAGAATGTTTCGATACAAAAAGAAAAAAATTAGTTTTTTTATTATACCTATTATTACCTCAATAATAG
>CAJONL010000154.1 GCA_905235875.1 uncultured Bacilli bacterium | reverse complement strand
TCTGGAATAGCAGGCTCAAAAACACAATTAATTCCTTCGTTAGTGTCTTCTATAACTTTAGACCTTCTTCCTATATTATTTACACTATATTGACCTAAACCAGAATTTTCATCAATAAAATCTAAATAATAAGAAATTTGCTATGGATGATTTATTGTTATATCATTCCATCCAACAGCCTTATGGCCCTCTCCTGGAGATAAGTTATAAATTTTAGGAAATTCCTATTTTAATTCTGCATAATATTGAAAATAAGAATTATTTAATTCTGTATTGGTATCAATGCCAAGCTTTTCACTCTCAAGCATTTGATAATAAATTTCTTCTCTCCAATCTGTAGCTTGCCTTGTTTTATCTACAGCTATAACAGAATAGGTTTTATCTCCAATTTGTATAGAACCTGAATAATTCTCATCTAATTCAATTTGCTTCTTAGAAGATATATTAATCCAATAATTTGCAACTCCTCTAACTATATCAAAATCATCTTTATAAAAAACTATATTATGTTTATTTAAATCTGGTTTTTTATCAATAGCTAAATGGAATCTACACGGGGAAGTTGTATTATTAATACTTTTTAAAGCACCCCAAACCACAAAATCATTTTTAATATTATTATAATTAAAGCTATTACTTAAATTTATATTAAAAACATTGTCTAAAAAACTATATGCGACCTTGCTTAATCTGTAATGATCTGCCTAATAAACCTACGTAGGCAGATTACAAATCTTTTTATCCTAAGCTTGCTCCTTAGTCCAATAAGCCGTATTAGTCATATTTAAATAATTTTGTTTTTCTCTAAAAATAAAATTACCATAGACATCATAAAAATATTCATAGTTACCCATAAATCCTATAATTTTATCTAATACTGAAGTAACAGTTTCTCCTGGATTACAAGATAATTCAATAGGAGGGGTAAAATCCTAATATGTAAAACCAACATCATATCCTGATTCTATTTCTTCTGCATTATCAATAGGAACCTAAGATATAATTTGATTAATAGTATTTACATATACATAAATAGAATTACTTCCAGTCCATTTCACTACTTTTTTTATTTTTAATGGCACTTCTGAAATAATAATTTTACTTAACTGTTCGTTTCCCCAATGATGAACCAACTCTTTTATAATATTATATACTAAAGTTTCTTTCTTTTCTACTGTATATAAACTACCATCTGTTATTTCATCTTGATAATTAAAATCAACACCAGAATGAATAACTCCTCCTATATCTCCATTTAAAAGACACATTTTATCTTTGAGTTGCATAGAGATTGTTACACCATCAGTTCCATGAGCAACAGAAGGATTAAACATTATATATAAACCAAGAGGAAACCAAACAATATTTCCATACTTCTTTTTATAATCTACCTCAATGAAATTATAAAAATCATCTTTATCTTTAAGAGCGTAAGTATAATTAGGAACAGTGTTCACTATTCCTAATTCAACTCTACATTTTTTATTTACTGCAAACAAATTATCTATTTTAGAAAGATCGTTTTCTTTATCTGTGGCTACAATAGTCATAGAGGCAGTCCGTCTCATTGAAGAAGAACCATCTAAATTTATTGTTCCATTAATTACTCTACCTTGCACTTCTTGAAGAGGCTATTCTTTCCAGTTAAGAATAATAATTTTTACATATTGCTATTTTAATTTTAAATGGTCTAATTCTTTTAAAAACCTTGGATCTTGTAAAAATTCATAACTCAATAATAATCCCTCCTCACCGAAGCACAATAAAAGATTAATGCATCCACTTCATCTTTTATAACATAAGAAGTTATATAAACATCAGCAAATTGAGTGAAATCAATATTTAATTCTCCAGTATGATTTACAATTAAATCTGTTCCATCTGGGTCTGCTGTGGTTTTTATTGTAATTCTTGTATTAGGTTCAGTATCTATTAAAATACTCTTTACCCCTTGTACATATTTTTTAAAATCTAACTATGAATATCTATATTTATATTTTATATCATAACAAATATCTGTATCAGCAAGATAATGTCCATATATTTGTCCATTTGTTCTATCTATTCTAATGTTTTTAGGATTATCTTTTTTATATTTCTATTCAATATAAGTAATATGATAATCTACATTCATATAAGTATCTTTTGCTGGAATAACACTTTTTATTACATCTACCTCGTTTATCTAATAAATATTATTAGGAGGAGAGATAATAATTTGCTATCCATTAATTGTAAATAATGTTCCTAAATAAATCTAATACTATCCAGTATTATTTAAATGAGTTCTTTCCATTTGATATAAAATATTTTGAGGATTTTTTACATCTTCTCTATATAAATCTATATCATCCTTATAATCATCAATAGGAGCAAAAACGCCATCTTTTTTTGCAATTAAATAAGGCTGCGAAAATACTGTAATTCTTAGCCAGTCTACTTTAAAACTTTTTATTTCATTTCCATTTACTACTTGCTTATATTTTATTTTTTTTGCTATAGTATTCGCGGCGGTCGGTGTATCAGTGCCGATTATATCTTGACCGGCATAAAATACATTTCCAATTGGATTAGTTAAACTAGTATAAGAAGTTAATTGTCCTAAAGTATCTCTTGTTACAAATAAATTAGGATCATATACTCCTGTAGTAATTAAACCATAATGATTAAAAGTTTCTATAGTAGCAGGAGCTATCTCATAAGCAGTTGCAGAAAAAGTATATATTAATCGTCCTAACTCATTTTTAGGAGTCAAAGAAACATTCATTAATTTAATAAAAATATTTCCTTCTTGAGTAGACTTATATAATTTTGGTTTTGTATTATATAAAAACTCTTCTACTTTATCACGGAATTTTCTTTCTTGAATGTAGTCATATTGATTAACATAATAAACAATTTCACCCTTATAAATTTTATATAAATCTATTTGTTTATCAAATAATTCCTAATCAGTTATAAATAATTCTGAATCATCCATAAAAGTTGAAATTGTTCCAGAACAATCAAAAGAACGATAATACATATCTCCATTTCTCTTTATAAATGGATATTTAGAACCGATTGTATCTGTTTTACTTTCAAGAACATTATATTTAAAAGAAGAAATTTGAAAATCAAATTTTAATTTTAATTGTCTAATACCATCTAAATCACCATTTCCTGTTGATTCTAATAAATAAG
>CAJONL010000153.1 GCA_905235875.1 uncultured Bacilli bacterium | reverse complement strand
GCTCATGATAAAGTATTTGGTTTTTTAGGTGTTCTTAAGCATTTAAAAGAAACTGATAATCCAAATTTATTAGTTGGTGTTTGTGGATGTATGGCTCAAGAAGAAGTAGTTGCAAATGAAGTGCTTAATAAATATAAATGGATGGATTTTGTAATTGGTACTCATAATATCGATAAATTGAAAGAAATAGTCTTAAAATCGTTTGCAGAAAAAAAGCTTAAAATTGAAGCTCCTAGTATAGAAGGAGAAATAATAGAACATCTCCCAATAGATAGGGATAGCAAAATAAAAGCATATGTAAATATTATGTACGGATGTGATAAGTTTTGTACTTATTGTATAGTACCATATACTAGAGGTAAACAAAGAAGTAGAGCAAAAGATGATATAATAAATGAAGTAAAAGATTTAGTTAAAAATGGATATAAGGAAGTAACTCTCCTTGGACAAAATGTTAATGCTTATGGAAAAGACTTAGATATAAATTATAATATGGCTAACTTACTCGAAGATACCGCTAAAACAGGTATAGAAAGAATAAGATTTATGACTTCACATCCTTGGGATTTTACTGATGAAATGATAGATATAATAGCTAGATATGACAATATAATGCCAAGTATTCATCTTCCTGTTCAATCTGGTAATAATAAAATATTAAAATTAATGGGAAGAAGATATACTAAAGAAGAGTATTTAGAACTATTTAATAAGTTGAAACAAAAAATTAAAGATGTATCAATAAGCACTGATATTATCGTAGGATTCCCTGGCGAAGGAGAAGAAGAATTTAGTGATACAATGAATTTAGTAAAACAGTGTAAGTATGATTTAGCATATACTTTCATCTTTTCTAAACGAGTTGGAACTCCAGCAGAAAAAATGAAAGATAATGAAAAATTAGAAGATAAAGAAAATAGATTATATAAACTTAATGACTTAGTAAATAAATATGCTTTAGAAAATAATAAAAAACTTGAAGGAAAAACAGTAAAAGTACTTGTAGAATCTGAAAGTTCTAAACCTGAATATTATATGGGTTATACTGATACAAATAAACTTGTTAATTTAAAAGGAACAAAGGATTTAATTGGAAAAATAGTAGATGTAAAAATAGTTGAAGCAAAAACTTGGAGTTTAGATGGAGAATATATAAAATAATATATTCTTTTTTTGTGGCAAACTCCTATAATTTGCATAAAGTAAATTAAGGGGTGATAAAGTGGCTTATAAAGAAATAGTTACTAAAGCAGTAATAGGAAAAGGTAAAAAATTATTTTCTAACCATTATACAGTAGAACCTGAAAAAAAGCCTTCAAATGTTTTAGGGTGTTGGGTAATTAATCATAAATTTGAAGGAGCAAAAGAAAGTGAAAGAATAAGAGTAAAAGGTTCAAGTGATGTAAATATATGGTATTCATGTGAAGATAATACTAAAACTGAAGTTGTTAAACAAACAATTACTTATGACGAACTTTTAAATGTTAACCATAAAACATCAGGAGATATTTCTAGTAATGAAGAAGTAATTGTAAGAAGTTTAAAAGGTCCTACTTGTACAAAAGTAGAAATAAAAGATGGAAAAATAGAATATGATATAGAAAAAGAGTTAGGGATAGAAATAGTTGGAGATTCTAAAGTAAGAGTACAAGTTGGTGAAGAAGATGATGATTGGGATATCATCGAGGATGAAAAAGAAGAAAGTAAAGCTATGAACGAAATAGATAATGAGGTAAAAGAAAACTTTATAAACGAAAAATAAAGTCTATAATAACTAGTTATAGGCTTTTTATTGTGATAAAATAAATATAAGGAGTAATTAAAAGTATGAATTTAGAAAATGAAATAAAACAAATAAAAGAAAGAAACAAAAGAGTAGAACTTGATAAAAAATGGGAAACAAGTATAACAAGAAAAGTATTTATTATGATATTAACTTACTTAATAGTGCTTTTATATTCATATTTAATAAAAAAATATAATAGTATTTATTTAAGTTCAATTGTTCCAGTAATAGGTTTCTTTCTATCAACATTATCACTTAAAATAATTAGAATTGTATGGGAAAAGAAAAATAAATAAAACTCTGTTAACTTTTTAGGTTGACAAGCATATTCTTTTTATGTATAATACTTATTGTTTGAAAGGAGCGATTATAAATGGCAGTTAAAATTAGATTAACAAGAATGGGTTCAAAGAAAAGACCAAGTTATCGTATCGTAGCAACTGACTCTAGATCACCAAGAGATGGAAAGTATCTTGAATTAATTGGATATTACAATCCTCTAACTGATCCTGCTACAGTAAAAATAAATGAAGAAGTAGCTTTAAAATGGTTAAAAAATGGAGCTATTATGACTGATACAGCTAAAGATTTACTAAGAAATGCTGGAATTATTAAAAAGTTTAACGAAGAAAGAAATAATAAATAGAGTATGAATATAGTAAGTTTTGCAGAAAGTTTAATTTTATCAATAGTAGAAGATAAAGATATAGCTAAGGTAAAAGAATTTCCATCAGAAAAGGAAAATGAAATTTTAATCGAAGTAATAGTTTCAGAAAAAGATATGCCAAGATTAATTGGTAAAAATGGTAAAGTAATTAATTCAGTTAGAACAGTTGTCCAAGCATCTAGCTATTTAAAAGATAATAAACTAGTAAAAATTAATGTAGATAGCATTTAGTTATTGACAAACTTAAAAAAGTTAGTATAATTAAAAGTGTCCTTAGAAATAAGGAACGCTTATCTGGGGAATTAGCTCAGTTGGCTAGAGCGCCTGCCTTGCACGCAGGAGGTCAAGGGTTCGAATCCCTTATTCTCCACCAGTATGTAATTTAACTCTCATTAGAGAGTTTTTTTAATACATATATAATGATATATATAATATTGATGTTATGGCTATTGATGAGTTAAAGTTTTAAACAAATTTGTAGATAGTTTATTATTAAAAAAGATATTAACAATTAATGTTAATATTTTTTATTTGAGTAGAAATTGCATAAGATTTTCTTTTTTTAATCATAATAATAATGGAGGAAATAAATGGAAAACTTATATCTATCAAAAAAAGATTTAGATATTTTAAATGAAGTATTTAATGAAAATTATCTAATTATTAAAAGAATAAAAGAAATAGAAAGTAGATTATTTGATATTCAGTTAAGAACTCTATTAAAAAAAATAAGAGAAGGTCATGAAAAAAATTTAATGACTATTTTAAAATTATTAGATAGTAAAGAAAGGTTTATATAATGGATATAAAAGATAACTTAAAAAGTATTTATATTTATGAACAAAGTTTGTTAAAAACTATTTGTGATAAAATGCTTGATTCATCATCTGATGAAGTGCATGACTATCTTTTAAGTGTTTTTGATGAAACTGATGAACTTGTCCGAATGATTTACAAATATTTATTAAAAAGTAAATATATAGAAAAGGAAAAAATAATAAAGAAAGAAAAAGAAAATCTCTATGAAAAATTAGATAGTTTATTTTTACAAATTAATTCCTAATTTTTTTGCTATTTTTTAACAATCATATTATAATAAATATAGATTTTTAAAAATTACGAAGAAAAGGATGCTGTAATATGAAAAAAAATATTAAATTTAACGCTTCGAAAAAGCCATTAAAAATATCTTTAATTGTTTTAATGGTGCTTTCATATTTATACGTATTTATAGAAAAACTGTATTTATTTGAAAATAATTTTTGTATTACAAGAATAATTTTTCCAATTATATGTATATTATTATTTTCATTGGGATTGTTTTACAAATATGATAATAAACTCTCAGATAAAAAGAATTTTATTGTCTCAGTTGTAGTTAGCATTTTATTTATTATTTTTAATTTATTTATAATTCAATATGGTCAAGGATTCAATGCTTTAATAATTTTAGGTTTTAAATGGAAGATATTTATTCTTAATTTGATAACTATAGGACTTTTATTTTTAATATTATTTTGTATTTCAAATAATTTTAAATTTTCAATTATAGCAATGAACTTTATAACATTATTCTTTATTATAGTAGAATACTATGTTTTTAAACTTCGTGGTGTAGGTTTTGCCGCTGGTGATATATTTAGTTTAAATGCTGCGATGAATGTTGCTTCATCTTATACCTATGAATTAAATTATGAAGTTTATATATCAATTATTATAATGATTACCCTAGTCCCATTTATATTAAACTTAGGTAAAAATAATTTCTTTAAAGGAATAAAAAGACTAATACCTATATGCGTAACAGTTTTATTACTATCAATATTTTGTTATGGTTTAACTATGGAAAGAGTTGATAAAAAGCTAAGAGTAAAATATTTTAAAACTCAAAATACTTATAAGAAAAAAGGATTTCCTATTAGCTTTGTAAAAAGTATAAAAGACTTAATTATCATTAAACCCGAAGGATATAGTGTAGAAAATGTTAATAAAATTTTATCAAAGTATGAATCTGATAAAAAAGAAAAAACTAAAGGTCCTAATATAATAGTAGTTATGAATGAGGCTTTTACTGATTTTACAAATATAACTGATTTAAAAGTTAATAAAGATCCTTTACCATTTATTCATAGCTTAGAAGAAAACACTGTTAAAGGTGATCTATATACTTCTGTATTTGGAGGTGGTACTTCAAATACAGAGTTTGAAGTTTTAACATCAAATACTATGGCATTTTTGCCACTTAATGTTAATCCTTATCGTATTTATATAAAAGATAAGTATCCAAATTTAAATTATACCCTAAAAGACCAAGGCTATAATGCATATGCAATTCATCCATATTTACCAAATGGTTACAGTAGAAATGTAGTATATCCACTTCTTGGTTTTGATAAGTTTGTATCACTTGCTGATTTTAAGAAACCAACTTACAGAGGATACTATATAAGTGATGACACAGATTATAAAAAAATAATAGAAGAATATGAAAAGTATAAAAAGAAAAATGATGGGCCTTTTTATACATATAACATAACAATGCAAAATCATAGTCCATTTAGAGTTGGTACATTTAAAGAAGGAATTAAATTAAAATATGATAAATCGTATCCAGAGGCAGAAGAATACGTAAATAGATTAAAAATTACAGATGATGCTACCAAAAAGCTTATTGAGTATTTTGAAAAGAAAGATGAAAAAACAATAGTAGTATTCTTCGGAGATCATGAACCAAGAGCAGAACATGAATTTTATGATGAAATAGGTAAAAATTATACAAAACCTAAAGAGTATGATAATTTTAAAAAATATAATAGTATGTTCTTTATTTGGGCAAACTATGATATAAAAGAAAAGAAAGATATTAAGATAAGTACGAATTATTTAAGTAATTTGATATTAGATACTGCAGGACTTAATAAAACTGGATATAATAAATATATATCTAATTTAAGAGAAGAAGTGCCTGTATTAACTTATGAAGGATACGTTGGGAAAAATGGTAAATATTACAATTTTACCAATAAAAAATCTCCATACTATAAATTAATAAAAGATTATAAAATAATAGAATATAATAATTTATTTGATACCAAAAATAGACCAAATAAGTATTATTATTTAAAATAAAGGGAACTAGTTTTCTCTTTTTTTGATATAAAATGAAAAAAATAGTATAATTATATAGAACTAATTTAAAAATTAAATTTATAAGAAGAAAAGAGGTGCTTTATGGATAAAGTATTAATTGATGCACTAAATAAGGAAATAAATAGACAAGAGGAAAATATTGAACTTATTGCATCAGAAAATTATGTGTCAAAAAGTGTATTAAAACTACAAGGGAGTGTTTTAACAAATAAATATGCAGAAGGATATCCGGGCAAAAGATATTATGGTGGATGTGAGTTTATAGATATTTTTGAAGAAAAAGCGATTGAATATGCTAAAAAGTTATTTAAAGTAAAATATGTAAATGTACAACCTCATTCAGGATCTTCGGCTAATCTTGCAGTTTATACAGCTCTTTTAAATCCAGGCGATAAAGTTATGGGAATGAATCTTGCTGATGGTGGTCACCTAACTCATGGAAGCAAGTACAATTTTAGTGGAAAATATTATAATATGGTTTCATATAGATTAAATGCAGAAACTGAGTTATTAGATTATGATGAAATAGAAAGATTAGCATTTAAGGAAAAACCTAAAATGATAATTGCAGGTGCTTCAAGTTATTCTAGAGAAATAGATTTTAAAAGATTTAGAGATATTTGTGATAAAGTTGGAGCAATTCTGTTTGTTGATATGTCTCATATTGCTGGACTTGTAGCTGCTGGTCTTCATATGAATCCATGTCTTTATGCTGATGTAGTAACAACAACTACTCACAAAACATTAAGAGGACCACGTGGAGGAATTATTTTAACTAATAGTGAAGAAATTGCTAAAAAAATTGATAAATGTGTTTTTCCAGGTATTCAGGGAGGCCCACTTATGCACGTTATAGCAGCAAAAGCTGAGTGTTTTTATGAAGCATTACAACCTGATTTTAAAGTATATCAAAATAAAGTTATAGAAAATGCAATTGCAATGAGTGAAGAATTCAAAAAATTAGGTACAAGAGTAGTATCTGATGGGACTAGTAATCATTTAATGCTTTTGGATGTAAAAGAATCGTTTGATATGACCGGAAAAGAAGCTGAAAAAATACTTGATAAAATAAATATAACTTGCAATAAAAATGTAATACCAAACGAAAAGCTTAAAGTAAAAGATGCAAGTGGAATCAGGATTGGAACTCCAGCGATGACAACAAGAGGCTTTACTGCGAAAGAGTTTATATTAGTAGCAGATATAATTGTAGATGTACTAAATAATAAAGATAATAAAAAAATAATAGATAAAAATAGAGAAAAGGTACAGCAACTAACTAAAATATTTCCAATCTATAAAAAGATGTAAAATTTTGTAATTAATTAAAAATAAGCATAAACAAGGTTACAATTTTATAAAAAATATAGTATACTTAATAGAGTAAAAAAGTATCATAAAAATTTGGAGGTAAAAATGAGTGTTGAAACAATACTTGATCTTATAAGAAAAATTATAGATATAGCTATAGTATGGTTTTTAATATATACAGTTTTAAAAAATGTTAAAAGTAATGTAAAATTATCCCTTTTATTTAAAGGTATTTTAATAATAATTATAATTAAACTCTTAGCAGATGTATTTGCTTTTAGAACAGTTGATTTTATTTTAGAATATGTAATTGAATGGGGACCTATTGCTTTAATTATTATTTTTCAACCTGAAATTAGAAATATATTAGAGTCAATAGGTAAAACACAACTACTTGGAAGACATAAGGTATTAACTGTTGATGAAAGAGAAAGAATAGTTTATGAAATTATAAGTGCAGTAGATACAATGCGTAAGGCAAAGATTGGTGCCTTAATCGTATTGGAAAGAGATGTAAGTTTAATTGAATATATTAATAAATCTACAAATATTTATGCTGATATTACTAGTGAACTTTTAGTATCACTATTCTTCCCTAATAATCCACTTCATGATGGTGGAGTAATAATTCAAGGAGATAAAATAAGTTGTGCAGGAGCAGTTTTTCCAACAAGTAATAGTCTAAAAATAAATAAACGTCTAGGAACTAGACATAGAGCAGCACTAGGAATTAGTGAAGAAACAGATGCGATAGCAATAATTGTTTCGGAAGAAACAGGAAGAATATCAATTGCAATAAAAGGAGAACTATTCTATAACTTAACAATAGATGATACCAGAATTCTATTAATAGATGAGTTAAAACCAAAACAAGAAAATTTTGAAGAAGAAAATCAAATGGAGGTGGATGAGTAATGGCCAATAAAAAAACCTCAAGGAAAAGAAAGAAAAAGAAAAGCTTGATAGCGCTTCTGTTTGATGGAATATATAGTATCTTAAGTTATATATATAGTGCTTTAGATAAAATATTAATTACTCCTATAGCTAAATTGCTATTACTAATGTTAAAGCCATTTAGAGGAATGAGTAAACCATTTGATAGATTGTTTAATAATAGATTGATGCTTATAACTCTTTCATTAATCTTAGCTATAATATTATTCTTCTTTGTTGATAATAAAACACAACTTATTATGAATAATTCTGCAGATATAATTTATAACAAAAAGGTTAAAGCAGAATATAATGAAGAAGCTTATGTAGTTGAAGGACTTCCAAAGACTGTAGATATAACTTTAATGGGTAGACAATCTGGAGTAAAGCTTGCAAAACAATATCCAAGTGAAGATGTAATGGTGGATTTAAGAGGATTAAAACCTGGAACCCATAAAGTAAAACTAAAATATAAATCACGAGTTAATTCAGTAGATTATAAATTAGACCCATCAACTGCTACAGTAAGAATATATGAAAAAATGTCTGAATCTAAAAAAATAGGTAAAGAGATTTTATATGAAAATAAGCTTGATTCAAGATATAGTATTTCTAACATAACATTTAGTAGAGATGAAGTTTATGTAAAAGGTGCTCAGTATAAATTAAATAAAATAGCTAATGTAAAAGCACTAGTGGATGTTAGAAACATAACTAATCCAAGTATTGGAACTACAACATTAAAAGAATTACCTTTAGTAGCGTATGATGAGAATGGTTCTAAAGTAAATGTAGAAATGGTACCTAAAACAATAGATGCAACTCTAGAGATAACATCTCCTAGCAAAGAAGTCCCACTAAAAGTAATCCCAGAAGGTAATGTTCAATTTGGTAAAGCTATTGATGATGTAAAACTAAGTATTTCTAAAGTAACTGTTTATGGAAATGATTCAGTTCTTTCAAAAATATCGTATATACCAGTAAACGTAAATGTAGATGGATTAGCTAAAAAATCAGAACAAACTGTTAATTTGTCACCTCCTAGTGGGGTAAAAGATATTTCAGCTAAATCAGTAGTAGCAGAAATAACACTTGGAGATGTAAAAGTTAAAACAATTAAGAATGTAAACATAGCTACTAAAAACTTAGAGAAAGGTCTAACAGCCCAAGCAGCATCAAGAAAAGATTCATATGCCGATGTTATTGTTAAAGGCACATCATCAAATTTAAAAGATATTAGTACTGAAAATATTTCTAGTTACGTAGACCTTCAAGGACTTAAAGCTGGTACTCATAATGTAAAAGTAAATGTTACAGGTGATAACTTAAAATTATCTTATACACCTAAGACAAGTATGGTAACTATAGTTATAAAATAAAAGTTGATATAAATTTATATCAACTTTTTTTTACTAAAAAAGCACTACTCGTTAGTGCTATTTTATTTTATATCTAATTCTTCAATAAGTAGACCAATATTAATAAGTCCACAAATACCTACTATAGTATAAACTACTCTAGATAAAACACTATTTTGTCCAAAGATAAATTCAACTAAGTTGAAATCGAAAAGTCCAATTAATCCCCAGACAATAGCTCCTATAATAGTAAATACTAATGCAATTTTTTGTAAAATTTCCATAAATTCCTCCTTTGTTTAATATTATGTACAAATTAAAAAAAATTATAACTAAATTATTATGAATATAAAAAACTACAAAAAATATAATTAATTAGAAAGAAAAAAGAGGTGAAAAATGAAAAAAATATTTTTATTTATTACTTTAATTGTAATTGTTTCTCTTACAGGATGCTCAGGTGATAATGATAAACAGATAAGAAATGATTTTATAAAGGATAATTCAAATTTAAATTCTTATTATATGGAAGGAATACTTAAAATAACAAATAATGACGATACTTATGAATATAATGTAAAAACAAGCTACAAAAAAGATAATTTATATAAAGTTTCTATGATTAATAAAGCAAATGATTATGAACAAATAATACTAAAAAATAAAGATGGAGTTTTTGTCATTACACCATCACTTAATAAGAGTTTTAAGTTTCAAAGTGACTGGCCAAATAATAATTCACAAAGTTATTTAATTGATTCAATAGTTAAAGATTTAAAAAATGATCCAAAATATGTATTTACAAAAAAGAATAAAGATTATGTATTTACTATAAAAACAAATTATCCAAATAATCCAAAATATAAAAAGCAAAATATTATTTTAGATAAAAATAAGAATTTAAAAAAGGTAGAAGTAATGGATGAAGATGAAGTTATATATGTAGAATTTAAAGTTAATAGTATATCGAAAAATAAAAAGTTTAGTGATAATAATTTTTCACTAGAAGAAGAATATAGTACTATTGAAGATAATAAAGAAAATGAAAAAAAAGATAATAACGAAAGTGAAAAAGAGGAAGGTAAAGATAATCTAAAAAATGAAGAAATAAGAGAAGAAAATAAAAAAGAAGATGACGAATCAAAAATTGATAATAGTGTTAATAGCAATAATGAAGTAAATAATAGTGCTGATAATAATAAAAAAGATGACGTGAGCAGTAATAAAAATGTAAGCGAAACTTCAAAAGAAGAAAGTAATGTTTTTCCGCTTTATCTACCATCTAATACTAGATTATCTGATAAGGAAGTAATTGATACAAAAGATGGTAAAAGAGTTATAATGACTTTTTCAGGAGATAATCCATTTATCTTAGTTGAAGAAACAATAGCACCAGCTGATAATTTAGAAGTTATCCCAACTTATGGAGAACCTTTTATGTTAGTAGATACAGTGGGATCACTTACTGATACTTCATACACTTGGACAAGTAATGGAAAAGAATATTATATAGCATCAGATAATATGGATAAAACCGAGCTTCTCGAAGTCGCTAAATCAATTAACGTAATGAGCGTAATTAGTAAAAAATAATTGAGAATTCATATGCTGAATTCTTTTTTATCTGCTTGAAAAAAAATAACCATTATAATATACTAATAAAGTAGTTATAAATTTGGGAGGAAATATGAAAAGCAAAAGTTACTCATCAAAGTCGTTGATAATAATATTTGTTTTAGCTCTTAGCTTGGGAATTATATTAGGTTTTATATTGTTTAAAAGTGATAAAAACAAAAATTACAAAAACGATATGAATTTAGTTTATGATACTCTGAAAAATAGTTATATAGATAAAATAGATGATAAAAAAATTAATGAGGCTGCCATTAAGGGAATGGTAGAATATATAAACAAAAATCATAAAGATAAATATACAAATTATTTTGATGAAGAAGATAAAAATGAATTTAATGAAGCATTAATGGGGCAATTTTATGGAACTGGTACTGAAATATATAAGTATAAAGATGAACCTGTAACAATTCTTCGAGTGTTTGAAAATTCACCAGCTGAAAAAGCGGGATTAAAACCAGGCGACCAATATTTAAAAATTGATGGACAAGATGTTTCTAAAAAAAGTACAGATGAATTATCCAGGCTTTTAAAAGGAAAAGTGCAAAAAAAATATGAACTTGTAGTAAAAAGAAAGAAGAAGGAATTAAAGTTTAATATTACTACAGATATAGTGGATATTCCATCCGTAGAATCAAAAGTAATAAAAAAAGAAAAAACTAAAATTGGATATATTTATATAGGTATATTTGCTGCAAATACTGATGAACAATTTAATAAAAAATTAAAAGAATTGGAGAAAGAAAATATTTCAAAGTTAATTATTGATTTAAGAAATAATTCCGGTGGTGATTTGGATACAGTTTTAAAAATTGCAAGCAATTTTATGAATAAAGACAAAGTAATAGTAAAAATAGTAAATAAAGATAAAAAAACAAATAAGTATAGTTTAAAAGATGATGATAAAAAAAATGATATTGTAGTATTAGTTAATAACAAAAGTGCGTCGGCATCTGAAGTTTTAGCTTCTGCACTAAAGGATAATTCAGGTGCAGAATTAGTAGGAGAAACTACTTATGGAAAAGGAAGTGTACAAAAGGTTAAAATGTTATCTTCGGGTGCGATGTTAAAATACACAGTTGAAACTTGGGAAACAAGTAAGGATGTACAAATAAATAACAAAGGTATTAAACCAACTATTGAAGTTAAACTGGGTAATGATTATTACAAATCATATGAAGAAAAAGATGATAATCAATTACAAAAAGCTATAGAGATTCTTCAAGAAAAAAAATAGAGTCTCTTTTTTCTTGAATAAATTTAAAAAAAAATATATAATTACAAAAAGTGGGAGTGAATAAAATGAATAAACTAGTAGTAGGAGAAAAACTTAAAATACATAAATATAAACATAATGGAGAATTAGATAGATGTTGGGAAGAGGCAACTTACTTAGATGAAGATGAAGATTATATGGTTTTTGCAAATTATAAAACTTTAGTTATTGAAAAAAATGGTAGAATGTGGAAAACTAAAGAACCAGCAATTATGTATTTTTCTAAAAAAGATTGGTTTAATATAATAGGTCAAATAAAGAAAAAAGGTGTTTATTACTATTGCAATATTGCATCACCATTTTTAATAGAGGATAAAGTAATTAAATATATTGATTATGATTTAGATCTTAGAGTATTTCCTACAGGTGCCTTTAAAGTATTAGATAGAGGTGAGTATAAACATAATAAAAAAGTAATGAACTATCCAAAAAAATTAGATTATATTATTAGAAGTGAATTAACAAAGTTAATTGAAAAAGCTAGAAATAAAGATTATCCATTTAATTTAAAATCAATTGATAAATATTATGAAAAATATATAAATATAAGGGATAATAAAAATGAGAAAATTGAGGTATAAATAAAAAATAACTTGCATATTATATATTGTTAATAAAAAAATATAAAAAATTGTTATTTTTTTGTTGACAAATATTAAAAATTGCATTATATTAGAAATCGTTGTATCAATTTCAACAAAAACTGACAAAAACAAATAAATTATTTACGTCAAATCATTAATGAAATTTCAAATTATATTTTTATAAAATGCTTTGTTTATAAATTTTAGCTTAAAATTGTAAATAAAAAAAATAATTTAAAAATTTCAAAAAAAGCTTGACACCTAAATAATGCTTTGATACAATGAATAAGCAGTCAGAAAAAAATGACTACAATATAAGATTTGATCTTTGAAAACTGAGCAAAACGTCAATTTGAGATAGCTAGGAAATTAATTGATAATCAAACTAAAAATAATATATTTTATTGGAGAGTTTGATCCTGGCTCAGGATGAACGCTGGCGGCATGCCTAAGACATGCAAGTCGAACGAAGTGGCCCAATGACATTTATTGAAATTCAGCGTGCTTGCACAAAGAACGGATTTATTTAGATTTGGATTCTCCACTTAGTGGCGAAAGGGTGAGTAACACGTAGGAATCTACCTCTAAGACTGGGATAACAGTTG
>CAJONL010000152.1 GCA_905235875.1 uncultured Bacilli bacterium | reverse complement strand
TGAGTTACTTATTAGAAGCTGGAGTTCATTTCGGACATCAAACAAAGAGATGGAATCCAAAAATGAAAGAGTATATTTATACAACAAGAGATGACATTTATATTATTGATCTACAAAAGACTGTAGATTGTATTGAAAAGGCGTATGAGCAAATTTTAGAAATTGCTAAAAATGGAGGTACTTTTCTATTTGTAGGTACTAAAAAACAAGCACAAGAAGCAACTTTAGAATGCGCTTTAAGATCTAATTCTTATTATGTATCTGAAAGATGGTTAGGTGGTACTTTAACTAATTTTAGAACTATTAGAAGAAGAATTAAAAGATTAGAAGAAATTGAAAAAATGGAAGCAGATGGAACTTTTGATATCTTACCTAAGAAAGAAGTAATCGGTCTTAAGAAAGAATATGAAAAATTAAATAAAGTTCTATGTGGAATTCGTGATATGGAAAAACTTCCAAATGCTTTAATTATTGTTGATCCTAAAAAAGAAATTAATGCTATTCGTGAAGCTAGAAAATTAAATATTCCAGTATTTGGATTAGTTGATACTAACTGTGATCCAGATGATGTTGACTTTGTTATTCCAGCTAACGATGATGCAGTAAGAAGCGTAAAAGTTGTTTTAGGTTCACTTACTAACGCTATTTGTGAAGCACGTGGTTTAGAATTAGTAGACTATGTAACTGAAGAAGACAAAACAAATAAAAAAGATGACAAAAAAGCTAAAACAGTAAAAGAAGTATTTGTTGAAAGTTTAAATGAAGAAAAAACAAAAGAAGCAATTGAAGAAGAAAAAATGACTGAAGATGGAGACTTATCTTTAAAAACTTTATCTGAATTAAAAGCTTTAGCTAAAGCTAAAAAAGTTAAAGGATATTCTTCAATGAAAAAAGAAGAATTATTACTAGCTCTAAAATAAAAAGGAGGAATAATTTATGATAGATGCTAAAAGTGTAGCTGAACTTCGTGCCAAAACTGGTGCTGGAATGATGGACTGCAAAAAAGCCTTATCTGAAACTAATGGAGATATGGAAGCTGCAGTTGATTATTTAAGAGAAAAAGGTATTGCTAAAGCAGCTAAAAAAGAATCAAGAATTGCTGCTGAAGGTTTAGCAAATGTTTATATTGAAGGAAACAAAGCTGTTATTTTAGAAGTTAACAGTGAAACAGATTTTGTTAGTAAAAATGAAGAATTTACTAGCATGATAGATATGATTGGTAAGACTATACTAAATAGTAATGCTCATACTTTAGAAGAAGTTATGGAATTAAATACTAAAGAAGGTACAGTTAACGAATTAATCATTGCTAAAACTGCTAAGATTGGTGAAAAATTATCTTTAAGAAGAGTAGAAGTAGTTGAAAAAGAAGATAATGAAACATTTGGTTCTTACTTACATATGGGTGGTAAAATTGCCGTTTTAACTGTTTTAGAAGGTGCAAATGCTGAAGTTGCTAGAGATGTAGCAATGCAAGCTGCTGCTATGAAACCAGAATTTGTTTCTGAAGAAGAAATTCCTGCTGAAAGAGTTGAAAAAGAAAGAAACATCTTTAAAGAACAAGCTATGAATGAAGGAAAACCAGCTGATATTGCTGAAAAAATGGTTGAAGGAAGAGTAAAGAAATTCTTTAAAGAAATTTGTTTAATTCATCAAGCATTTATTAAAAATGGCGATATTGATGTTAAAACTTATGTGGCTAATAACAATGGTAAAGTATTAAAAATGATTCGTTTTGAAGTTGGAGAAGGCATGGAAAAACGTTCAGAAAACTTTGCTGAAGAAGTTATGAACCAAATAAAGTAAGCTGATTATCAGCTTTTTCTTTTTTTAGGAGTAAAAATAATTAGGAAGTTGTATGAATTTAAAAAGGACAGTTTATATAATTTTAGCAATTATTCTATTAATCGTGATATTTCTAATGCTTATAGTGCATGTTTTTAATATCACATTAGCTTAATAGGTAGGGGGATTTATGGTTGCCGATAGTATAATAAAAGAAATAATTTCTAAAAGTTTAGATGGTAATGAAATAAATTTATGGTCTATTATTCTAAATGCAGATATAAAAGATTATTTTAGTATATTAGAAATAGTAAAAAATTATGAAAATAAATACTTATTATATGTTAAATCAGCATTATCTTCTTTTAATATTGATGATGATTTATATCAAAAAATAATTGATATTAATGATAGTATAAGCATTGAAGAATTAGAAAAATATGTAACAAGCATGGAGTATTATAATAATGCTAGAGTTTATTTAGCAAAAAGAAATTTTGTTTTAGATAAATTTTATATGTTATTTGAAAGAAAAGATATAATTTTAAAATATCAATCTTTATTAAATGAATACTTTACTTTAATAAATAAAGAAAAAGTTTTAAAATCTCAAGCAAAATTATTAATGATAGAGTTAGATAGGTATCAAAAAGATAGTATAATATTTAGTGGATTATTCTTTTATAAAGAAATCCAAAACTTAAAAGAAAAAGTTCAAAGCTTAGATTTAGAAATATATGATACTAATTTAAAAATAAAAGAAGCAAAAAATCAACTTAAGTCTTTTGTGGATAATATTAGTGATAATTTTCTAAAAAATATGTTAGTTTTAAATAAAGATATACTACTAACTCTAGGATATAATAATCAAATAAATCCTTTTAATAATCAAATGTTAGATGTTACTTTAAAAGATATTTTAGATTTTGTATATGAACAAGATATTTATTATTTTATTGGATGTAATATTAATAATATTGATTTTAATGTACTTAATAATGTTATTGAAGATATTAAAAAAGAAAATAGAAAGTTAAGTTCTAAAATGGCTTTAGCTGAAGGTAAAAAAAGCTATTATCAAAAAAATCTTTCTAAAGAAAGTGTGGATATTTTAAATGAAAATATAGATTTAATTAAAGCTATTTTATTCTTAAGAAAAACAAAGAATATTGAAGGAATTCCTTTAATTAACTATATTTATCTTTTACACTTATTAGAGTCTATTAAAGGTAAAAAAGATTGTATTAGAAACAATAAAGCATTAGATAAGAAGTTAACTATTATTAAATAGTTAATAAAATTTATAAATTCAAAAAGTACTTTTTAAAGTATTTTTTTTCATGTCTAAAATTGATATAATAAATAAGCAATATGGAGGGTATATGGATGATGCTTTAGAAAGATTTTTTAATAAGATTGATTTTAATAATCGTGAGGCATTTAAAAATGCAAAAGTATTAAAAGTTGTTGTAAATAAGAAAAAAGAATCTTGGACTGTTTATATTAATAATTCTAGAGTAATAAATCAAGAAGATGTAGAAAATCTTATAAATGTAGCTAAAAGGGGAATTGATGATGTAAGTACAATTGATATTGTTATGAATTATGATAATATTACCTCTGATGATATCATTACTTGTTTTAAGAAATTTTTAAATAACCTAACAGTTGATAATCCTTCCTTAGTTAGTTTAGAAGATACTAATATCACAGTAGATAATAATATAATAACAATTGATGTTATAAGTAGTATTGAAGCAGATTTATTAAAAGAAAATGAAAAAAAGTTTAATTCGCATTTAAAAAAATTAGGTCTTTTTTCATGTGAGATTAATGCAGTTATTAATGATGAAAAAAGAATGGCTATAAAAAAAGAATTAGAAGAATCTAAACAAGATGTAATTATAACTAAAGAACCAGAATTTAAAATAATTATGGGCGAAGAAATTAAGAGTAAAACTATTACTAATATTAAAGACATTATGGGTGAAGAAAATAATGTTACAGTTGAAGCCTATGTTTTTGGAATTGAGGAATTTTCTTCATCTAAGAGTAATTTTCAAATCTTAACTTTAAAAATATCTGATAAAACTGATAGTATCCTTGCTAAAATATTCTGTAGGGAAGAAGAAGAATTTAATAAATATAAAGCTAGCATCAAAGAAAATAAATGGTATCGTTTTAGAGGTTATATAAAAAATGATCAATATGCTAAAGATTTAGTATTTAATTTAAGAGATGTTGAAGAAATACCAAGCAAAGATAGTACATTTGTTGATGATGCAGAAATTAAAAGAGTAGAACTTCATGCTCATACAATGATGAGTCAAATGGATGCAGTTACTAAATTTGATTTAGATAAACATACATCAGAACTTGTAAGTAACGCCATAAAGTTCGGTTATAAGGCAGTTGCTATTACTGACCATAATGGCTGTCAAGCCTTTCCAATCTGCTTTGAAATAATCAAAAATTATAATAAAGGGGTAGAGGATCAAACTAAAAGATTTAAAGGTATTTATGGAACAGAACTTACTTTAGTTGATGATACAGTTAATATAGTGTTAAGAGCTACTGATGAAGCACTTACAGATGCTTGC
>CAJONL010000151.1 GCA_905235875.1 uncultured Bacilli bacterium | reverse complement strand
GCTACAGAGTTAATAGTAAAATTACTCCATACTTAATGTTCTTTATAATTTCAGTAGTAACTTTGATTACAGCAATTGTATATAAAAATGTTAGAGCTAAAAATAATGATTTTACTGACTATATAGAATAGAGAGCTAAAAAATAGCTCTCTATTTTAATATAAATTGATAAAAAATGTTATTTAGTTTATAGACAATTCAATAATTATTATTTATAATAAAATTATAAAAATAGAAAGGAGTTTTAATTATGTATCAACCTTATTCTACTAGTACAAGTAGTGATGTAATGGCAACTAAGATTCTTGCAGGAGTTGGAGCTGGAACTATTATTTTTTCACTATTAATTATAGTTTTTATGCTTATTTGTATGTGGAAAATATTTGTTAAAGCAGGTGAGGAAGGATGGAAAGCTATAATTCCAATTTATAATACAATTGTATTATTAAAAATTTTAAAAATGGAATGGTGGCATATTTTAATTATGTTATTTGTCCCATTTGCTTATGGAATATATATGATTATTTTCCAATTTAGACTTGCAAAAGTATTTGGTAAAGGTGTAGGCTTTGGTTTTTTACTTTTATTTGTTTCAATAATTGGATATCCATTACTTGCCTTTGGAGATAGTAAATACGAAGGTTAGAAAGCTTTATGCTTTCTTTTTTTTATGATATAATCATTATAGTTGGGGGATGTAGTAATGAATAGTATTAAAAATAATAACTTTTTTATGGCAATTTTTTTATCTTTTATTTTAATTGTAATATTCTTTTTTATTTCAGTATTATACACAGAATATTTAAATAATTGTATATATTATGTAAATAGTAATAATAAAAACTATAGTTTAAATATAAAATATAAACTTACTAATAATAATGAAATAGATGATAAAGTAAGAAGATTTATTACTAATGATAAGAAAAAGTTTTTGAATGATGTTGGTAATAAATATTATTCTAAATATGAGTTATTAAGTAGTAATAAAAAATATAAAAATATTTATTTTACTAATATTAGTATTAAAAAAAGTATTAATAATAAAAATAGTTATAAAACTATTTCATATATATATGATAAAAATAATAAGTATTATAAAATACATGATTTTATAAATAATAATACTAGTTATAATTTACTTAAGAAAAGAGTAGGAAAAGATTTTAATAATTTTTATTTTAATAAAAAAGGTTTAGTTTTAATATTTGATAATAATGAAGAGGTAATTCCTTGGGCTGATATTAATAATTTTATTAAGAAAAAGTATAGACCTAGGAAAGATTTATTGGTACCTAGTGTAAGAGATATAGAATCGTTAAAGGATAAAAAATTATTATGTTTTACATTTGATGATGGTCCTAGGAGTAAGACTACAAGTATATTACTTGATAATTTAGATAAGTATAGTGCTAGAGTAACATTTTTTACTTTAGGTATGAGAATAGAAGATAATAAAGATGTATTAAAAAGGGCTTATCTTATGGGAAATGATATTGGATCACATACCTATAGTCATAAGGATTTAACAGATTTAAAAGATAAAAAGTTATTAGAGGAAGTAAATAATACTAATGATAAAATAAATAAGATACTAGGAGTTACTCCTAAATATATAAGGCCTCCTTATGGTAGTGTTAATAATCATGTTAAAAAGTTATATAATATGAAAACAATACTTTGGAATGTTGATTCTTTAGATTGGAAGTTAAAAAATAGAAATAAAATAAAAGATGAAATAGTAAAACATGCTAAAAATGGTAATATTATATTAGTTCATGATATATATGAAGAATCAGTATATGGTGCTTTAATGGCTATGGAAGAGTTAAAAAAAGATGGATATAATTTTGTAACAATAAGTGAAATGGCTTATTTAAAAAATATAGAACTTAATAATGAAAAAACTTATTTTGGATTTTGACAAAATATGCTATAATTATAGTAGTAGAGAGGAGTTAAAGAATGGATAGGTTTAAAGAATTTTTATTAAGTAATGATACTGATAGTATTTATAGTATAACTAGTGATATAGTGGTGTTAGTTTTAGCCATAGTATTTTTATGGAAAATATTTGAAAAAGCTGGAGAAAAAGGATGGGAAGCCCTTATTCCAGTTTATAATACATATATATTATTTAAGATAGCTTGGAAAGAAAAATATTTTTGGATTTTATGTTTATTTGTATTTACAATGTCTTTTGGAGCATTATTAATGGGAATTAATCCTAGTAATTTAGTTTTAGGTGGCTTTGGATATATAATTATTATTGGAAGTTGTGTTGGAATGTTAGTTATATACTTTAGTTTATTATCTAAAATATGTAATTCATTTAATAAAGGTGGATTATTTATGTTAGGACTAATATTTTTAAATATTATATTTTTTGGTATTTTAGCCTTTGATAAATCTAAGTATGTTGGACCAAGTGCTAAATAATATGAGAAAAACTTTATTTTTCTCTTTTTTTTTGTTATAATTATGAAGAAAAAAAGAGGTGATATTATGAGAGTGCCAACTGTTTGTATAGTAGGTCGTCCGAATGTTGGAAAATCTACTTTATTTAATAAACTTGTAGGTAAGAAAATATCGATAATAGAAGATACACCTGGTGTTACACGTGATCGTATTTATGGTGAAGTAACTTATAAAGGTGCTAAGTTTAATTTGATTGATACAGGTGGTATTGATATATCAAAAGAACTTTTTAATAATGAGATTAAAACTCAAGTTGAAATTGGAGTATTAGAAGCGGATAGAATTATTTTTGTAGTAGATGCAAAAGAAGGACTTACTTCAAATGACTTAGAAGTTCGCAATCTTCTTCGTAAGAGTGGCAAAGAAGTAATTGTTGCTATTAATAAGGTAGATAATAAAGAAGCAGAAGAGCATTTATATGATTTTTATGAATTAGGTTTTGATTACTATGTAGAGATAAGTTCAGAACATAATCGTGGTATTGCTGATCTTTTAGATGAAGTAACATCTGGATTTAAAAAAAGTGAAAAAGAAGAAGATGATAAAACTAAGATATGTGTAATTGGACGTCCTAATGTAGGAAAAAGTAGTTTAGTTAATGCTCTTTTAAATGAAGATAGAGTAATTGTAAGTGATGTTGCAGGAACAACTAGAGATTCTGTAGATATTCCTTTTAAATATGAAAAGGAAGACTTTGTTTTAATAGATACTGCTGGTATGCGTAAAAAAGGGAAAGTTTATGAAAAAATTGAAAAGTATAGTTTGCTTAGAAGTCTTCGTGCTATGGATAGGGCTGATATTTGCCTTTTAGTTATAAATCGTGAAGAAGGTATAATAGAACATGATAAACATATAGCAGGTTATGCTATAGAAAAAGGAAAAGGTTTAATAATAGTAGTAAATAAATTTGATACAGTAGAAAATAAACAAGATGATATCAAAAACTTTACTAAAGATTTAAGGGAAGAGTTTAAATTTGCTCCTTTTGCACCAATTGTCTTTCTTTCTGCTCTTACAAAAAAAAGACTTCATACTTTAATGCCTGAAGTAAAAAAAGTAAGAGAAAATATATCTAGAGAAATTAAGACTAGTTTATTAAATAATGTTATTACTGATGCTTATACAATGAATCCTGCTCCAAGTTATAAAGGGAAAAGACTAAAAATTTATTATGTGTATCAGACAGGTGTAAAACCACCTAAATTTACATTTAATGTTAATAACAAAGGCCTAGTTCATTTTTCATATTATAGGTATTTAGAAAATAAGTTAAGAGAAAGCTTTGACTTTGAAGGAACACCAATAGAAATAATATTTAAAAATAAAAATGATGTAGGTACTAATGAATGATATTTTTATTTCATTTTTAAGAAAATATAATATATATTATGAAGATGTTTTTAATTATTATGAGAATAATAAAACAAGTATAGATAAAGTATACTTTAATAATGGGTTTATTGGGTGTTATCCAAAATTAGAAAATGGTATTTTAAAAAGAGTAAAAATAGTTGCTCCCTCACTTGAAAATTATATAGATGTATCTATTAACATTCATGAATATGTTCATATGATAAGACTATATAAAAACCTTAATAAGCATTTTTGTTTAACTAAGTATGAAGAAGTACTTCCTATCTTTTATGAATTTTTATTTTTATATGATAATCTAAATGAGGAATGCATAAACTTTTTAATTTATTATAAACAGTGTTTATTATTAAGCAAAAATGAAAACACTATTAAAGCTTTAAATATATGTGATGAATTACTTTCAGAATATAATAAAGATAGTATTGATACATTAAATGAAAAAGTAAGGAAGAGATTTATTTAATTATTATATTCACCTAAATATAAAATCTTTCATAAGTTATAATATGGGAGGTTTTTATTTTGAAAATAAGTGATAACTTTTTTAAAAAGATAGAAAAGAAAACTAGTGTTGATAAAGATACTATTTTAAAACTTGCTGATAAATTAAAAGGGGATAATATGAAAAATGAGGATGCTTTAAAAGATGTTATAAAAAGTATTAGTGCTTTAACAGGTAAAAGTATACCAAAGGAAAAAGAAGATAAAATTATTGGTACTATAATGGCTGATAAAGCTCCTTCTAAATTAGAGGATTTAGATAAGTTTGTGAAATAAAGTCTTATATAGACTTTTTTATTTGCAAACATAATTTTGTATGCTATAATATAATATATAATTATAAATAATAAAAAAATATTAAAGAATTAGCTTTATTAGAAGGCAATAAGCTAGTAAATATGATAGAATAAATATAAGGATGTGATAAGATGTATGCATATTTAAAAGGTAAAGTTAAAATTCAAACTTCTAATCAGATTATACTTGATGCAATGGGGATAGGATATGAAATAAACGTTGCAAATCCTTATTCATATGAATTAGATAAAGAGTATTTAGTATATATATATGAGCATATAAAAGAAGATGAATATACATTGTATGGTTTTAAAGAAACTGTTGAAAAAGAGTTGTTTTTAAAACTAATTGGAGTTAAAGGAATTGGACCTCGTATGGCACTTCCTATGTTTGCCACTGGTTCAATAAAAGGAATAATAGATGCTATAGATAGAGAAAATATTTTATATTTAAAAAAGTTTCCTAAGATTGGTGAAAAGGTAGCTCGTCAAATTATTCTTGATTTAAAGGGTAAGATAGATATTGAGGGAATAGAAAAAGAAGAAGATTCTTTAGAAGAACTTACTGAAGTTTTAAAGGGGCTTGGATATAAAGAAAAAGATTTTAAAGGTATTATTACAAAAATAGATACTACTCTTAAAATAGAGGATCAAGTAAAAGAAGCATTAAAACTATTATTAAGATAGGGGGAATATACATGGCAAAAATGCATTTTAAATATGCCAGTATGAATGCTGGTAAGAGTATTGATTTAATAAAAACTTGTCACAATTATGAAGAAAATGGATACAAGATTTTAGTAGTTAAGTCTGCTATTGATACTAAGGGGGACTCTAAAATAACATCACGAATTGGAGTAGAAAGAGAAGTAGATGCTGTGTTTTTATACTCAGATTCAATTCTTGAAAAGTTAAAAGGACTATTAGATGGTATTTCATGTATTTTAGTAGATGAAGCACAATTTTTATCAGAAAAACAAATAGAAGAACTTTTTATAATTTCTAAAGCTTGTGATATTACTGTTATCTGTTATGGACTTAGAAATAATTTTAAGATGGAAAGTTTTGCTGGCTCTAAAAAACTTTTAGAAATTGCTGATGTTCTAGAAGAACTTCCTACACTTTGTAGCTGTGGTAAAACTGCTAGGTTTGTTGGAAGAAAAATAGAGAATAAGTATGTTTTAGATGGTGATGAAATAATTATTGATGGAGCGTTAGATATTACTTATGTTCCTTTATGTGGAGCTTGTTTCTTAAAAAAAGTAAAATGTCTTAATTTGGAAAAAATAAATAAAGAAATGAAAGGAATTTAATATGGAGGAAGAAAAAACATTATCAATAAGACCAGCTTTAATTGATGAATATATTGGTCAGACTGAAGTGAAAGAAAATATGCGTGTTTTTATCGAAGCTGCGAAAATAAGAAATGAGTCTTTAGATCATGTTTTACTTTATGGTCCTCCAGGACTAGGTAAAACAACTATGGCATATATTATTGCAAATGAGCTTGGAACTGGAATTAAGACTGCAAGTGGACCTTCTATAGAAAAACCAGGAGATCTTGCAGCAGTTTTATCTTCCCTTGAACCAGGTGATGTTTTATTTATTGATGAAATTCATCGTATGCCTAAATTTATTGAAGAAATTCTTTATCCTGCTATGGAAGATTTTACTTTAGATATAATTATTGGAAGTGAAGGCTCTACTCGTAATATAAAAATAGATCTTCCACCTTTTACCTTAGTTGGAGCAACTACTAATGCAGGAGATTTAACTTCACCTCTAAGAGATAGATTTGGTATTGTTAATAAATTAAAATATTATTCTGTTGATGAATTAAAAGCTATTGTAAAAAGAACAGGTACTGTACTAGATACTTTAATTAGTGACGAAGCTGCTACAGAACTTGCAAGACGTTCTCGCGGGACTCCTCGTATAGCTAATAAACTTTTTAGAAGAGTTCGTGATTTTGCACTAGTAGAAGGTATTCCTGAAATAGATCTAGAAGTTACTAAAAAGGCTCTTGAAAGACTTAAAATAGATGATACTGGACTTGATGAAACTGATAAAAATCTTATGCTTACTATAATTGAAAAATTTGATGGTGGACCTGTTGGAATAGATTCACTTGCTACAGCAGTAGGAGAAGAAGTATCAACAATTGAAGATATGTATGAACCATATCTAATACAAGTAGGGTTTTTGAAAAGAACAGCCCGTGGTAGAGTAGCTACTAAAAAAGCATTTGATTATTTTGATAAAAGGAAAATGTAGTATGAATATAAAAGTAAATGGCAAAGATTATGAGGTAAATATTATTTATAAAGATAATAAGAATATGTATCTTAGAATAAAAGATGATTTAACTATACAAGTTACTACTCCAAAACGTATATCTAAAAATAAAATTATTTCATTTATTAATAGTAATTTAGAATATATAGCTAAAGTTATTACTAGAAAAGAAACAGTTAAAGAAAACAAAAAAGGTAAATTTGAATACTTGGGTAAACTTTACGAAATAAATTATATTAATAAAAGAAGATTAGAACTTGGTAGTACTAAAGTATTTATAGGAAAAGATGTGAATGTAGAAAACTGGTATAGGAAAATGGCTAAAAGTGTATTTGCTGAAGCATTTGATAATTGTTTTAGTAAATTTAAAACAAGAAAGAAAAAACCAGAACTTAAGATAAGAAAGATGAAAAGTAAATGGGGAGTATGTAATGTTACGAATAATATTATTACTTTAAATCTTGAATTAATAAAACTTGATCCAGTATGTTTAAATTATGTAATATTTCATGAACTTTGTCATTTAAAACATCCTAATCACTCTAAAGATTTTTGGAGGGAAGTAGAAATATATGTTCCAGATTATAAGATAATTAAAAAAATGATGAAAAATGTATAAAGGAGTTTTTATGTTAATTACTAGTACTGATAATAAAAAAATAAAAGGAATAAGCAAATTAAAATTAAAAAAATATCGTGATATAGAAAATAAATTTTTAATAGAAACAACTAATTTAATAAAGGAAGCATATGAACAGGGTTGTTTGTTAGAAATTTATTGCTTGGAAAATTATAAACTTCCTTTTGATATAGATATACCTGTGTATTTTGTAACAGATGAAGTTATGAATAAAAT
>CAJONL010000150.1 GCA_905235875.1 uncultured Bacilli bacterium | reverse complement strand
TTTTTAACTTGGATTTAATTCTATCTTTAGACTGTTCACCATCAATAGTAATTAAACTCTTTTGTCCATTTTTATAAAAAAGAACAGTAGGAGTACCATTTACCTTAGTAAGTTTTTCATATTCTGTTTTATCATCATCACTCAAATTAGTTAAATTAACAACAAAAGCTTCTTGCTTAAAATCTTTCAAAGAACTTGCAAATCTTGGAGTAAATACTTTACAATGTTCACAATCAGTTTGCTTAGTATATAAAATAAAATTATCTTTCTTATCTATTTTTTCTTTTACCTCTTTAACTGTAATTTCCTTTAAGTATTTATCTTCATCAGTTGGAAGAAGTGCCACTACTACTAAAATTGCAACAATTGCCACAAAAATAACTAAACCAAAATGATTTTTCATAATATCGCCTCTTTTTCTTATAATACAAAATATATTGTATATTAATTTTAAATAATAATCAAATGTTTTCTATATTTTTTAAATATTTTCTTTCTTTAATCTATAACATAGAGGAATAAGTATACCACCAATTCCATTACCTATTACCATTATTAATAAATAAAGTAATACTTTCCAAGACCATGTTGCAGCTACACTAAAGTAATACATATTAGCAATACTGTGTTCAAAGCCACATAGAATAAATACCATTACGCATATAATAACAGATAAGTTTTTGCCTAAACTGTCTTTTATAGTTTTATATCCATCTACCGCAAGAAACATAAGTATTCCACAAAAAAACGAAAGGATTAAAATTGATATCATACTATCATTCAGTTTTATCGTGCATAAATTATTAGCTTTAGTATTTATAACACCATAAATTCTAGTAAACCTTAACATAGTCCCTATAAAAAAAGTCCCTATAAAATTGCCTATTATTGTTATAAATACTTCAAGTAAATACTTTTTATTATTATATGGAATATAACCTACTTTACCTGTATAAAGATTAAACTTCCTTGATACTATAAAGAGCAATCCTATCGAAAAAAGCATGCTTCCTATTACTTTATTATCTAAAGATAAAAAAACAGTTCCACCAATTCCAATCAATATTCCAGCAAGTATACTATTAATTAAATATTTTTTTACATCTTTCATAAACCACCACTAAGTTTTATTTTACATTTTTACTGGATTAAAGTCTACATCAAATTTTACTTTTTTATCATTAAAAAATCTATTATTTAGTTTAATTAAAGGTACTTTTATATTATCTAAAACCTTATATTTAATAATTATATTAAATCTATATTCCCCTTTTAATTTGAATATATTACATGTAGAAGGCCCAAGTATTATCTCATCCTTTATAAAAGTTCTTAAATAGTCTCTTATTTTTATACTCATTTTACTAGCTAAATCATAATCTTTCGAAATAACTTTTATATTACAAATATTATAAAAAGGTGGATAGTTTAATTTTTTTCTGATTTTTATTTCCTTATTATAAAAATCTACATAACTATTATTCTTAGAACAAATAATTGCATAATGATCTTTATTAAAAGTTTGAATTAAAACTTTTCCTTTTTCTTTTCCACGTCCAGAACGTCCTGCAACCTGATTTAAAAGTTCAAAGGTCTCTTCACTACTTTTGTAATCAGGAAAATTTAAACTAATATCAGCATTAATTATTCCAACTAAAGTCACATTTGCAAAATCTAAACCCTTAGCAATCATCTGAGTTCCTAAAAGAATATTATATTCTTTATTCTCAAACTTTTTAATAATAGTTTCATGAGCATTTTTTCTTGTTGTTGTATCAATATCCATTCTAATAATTTTAGACTCAGGAATAAGCTTTGAAAGTTCTTCTTCTACCTTTTCCGTACCAAGACCATACTCATAAAAATCTTCTTTACAATTAGGGCACTTTTTTTCTTTTTTTTCAGCATATCCACAGTAATGACATCTAAGCATATTTGAAGTTTTATGATAAGTTAAGGTAATATCACAATTAGGGCACTTAATAGTATTACCACAATTCTTACACATAGTTACAGTTGAAAATCCTCTTTTATTTAAAAACAATATTACCTGCTTACCAGAACTTATAGTTTTTTTTATTTCATCTATAAGAATAGTAGAAAAATAACTATTAGTCTTTTTAAATTCCTTATTCATATCTACTATTTCTATATCTGGATTCATTCCATTATATCTATTTTTCAATGTAAGAAGTTTATACTCACCATTTAAGCTTCTTGTATAACTCTCAATTGTTGGAGTTGCGCTTCCCAAGACAACAGGACAATTATTTAAATAACTTCGATATAAAGCAATATTTTTAGCATTATATTTAGGACTATTTTCTTGTTTATAACTTGAAGAATGTTCTTCATCTATAATTATTATTCCAAGATTTTTAAGAGGAGCAAATATAGCACTCCGTGCTCCTATAACAATGTTTACCTTTCCCTCATTTATTTTTCTCCATTCATCATATTTTTCACTATCTGAAAGTTTACTATGCAGTACTGCTATTTTAGAAAAGTAAGAAGTAAACCTATTTATGATTTGTGGAGTTAAAGATATTTCAGGTACTAAAAATAAAGCAGTTTTACCCATAGAAATAACTTTTTCAATTAGTTTCATATATACATTAGTTTTACCAGACCCAGTTACTCCATATAAAAGAAAAGTATCTTTTTTATTTAAAGAGTTTATAACTTGTTCAAAGCATTTTTGTTGTTCATTATTTAAATTAAAATCTTTTTTTTCTTTAATATCTAAATTATATCTATATACTTCAGAAGATGTCTCAATTAAAATTCCCTTTTTTATTAAAGTATTAACACTACTTTTTGAAATATAGTATAAATTACTTTTTTCTTCAATTTTATTCTTAACAATATCTATTATTTTTCTTTGAGTATCATTAAATTTATAAGTACTTAAATCTATATCTTTATTTATAGATACAAATTTAACCATTTTTATATTTTGATTAACTTTAGCTTTTGCTTTTAATGCTTTAGGAAGCATTACTTGATAACTACTCATAAGTGAGGAAAGAGTAGTATTTTTTATATATTTACCTATTTTTAACAATTCATCATTTAAAACAGGATATGTATCAACAAATTTAATTATTTCTTTTAAATCAGTATCTTTGTCTTCCCTTTTTCGTACATTTAAAACAAATCCTTCGAGAATTTGCTTGCCGAAAGGAATTTCAACTCTCATTCCTACTTTTATAATACTTTCCATCGATTTAGGAATAGCATAAGTAAAAGTTTTTTCCATAAAAACATGTGCAAGTTCTATTAAACAATCTGAAACCATATATCCTCCATATAAATATTATAGCAAAGAAAAAAGAAGAAATAAATCTTCTAATTACATGTTCCATCCGAATTAGCTAAGTTACAGCTATAATTTTTTGGAGTATAAAGCTTATGAGTAAGATTACATATTAAATCCTCAGTAATTTTTGCTTTTCTAAACTTCTCTGGAGACATTGCTTTATTTGCAGATACACTTGAATTATCATTAAAATCTAATGACCTATTACATTTTATCATCAATAACTTATATCCACTATCAGGTAAGTCTCCAAGAAATAATGGGTTTTTATTTATTACAACCATTTCACTATTAGGATTAATTGTACCATGTGAGTCAGAAACATATGATACTTTATATTTTGTTAAATTATTATAAACAATATAATTACCAGAACTATCCTTAGGAAGTTCAGTACCGTTATCATATGTAAATATTGCTGAACTATCATTAACTTCAGTATAAATTGCATATAAATCAACAACACTATCAGCTGTATTTGTAAGATTTATTACTTTATTTCCATTAGAATAGTACTCACCAGTACCATCTGCTTTTGTATTCCAAGCAAGAAATGAAAGACCTGACTTAGTAAAAGTATTTGCATTAAGTCTTTTAGAAACACCATAAACATGAGAACTATTTGCCATAGTACCAAGGCCACCATTAGCATTATATCTAATACTATAATTAATTCCTTTCCACTTAGCATACAAAACAACTGTTTCGCCATTTATTTCAGAAATTCCTGAAATAGAAGCTTGATCATCATAAGAAGTACCAGTCCCATCTGCCTTTGTATTCCAGCCATCAAATGTATAACCCTCTCTGGTAAAAGTATTTGCCCTTAGTTTTCCAGCTACTCCATAAGTAAAACAACTTGATTGCATTGTACCTACACCATCATTAGCATTGTATTTTACATTGTACTTATTATTAATCCATTGAGCATACAAAGTTATTGAAGCATTAGTTGTTAAATTTTTTACTTTTGCTCCATCTGCATAAGAAGTACCAGTCCCATCTGCTTTTGTATTCCATCCAGTAAAGGTATACCCCTCTCTAGTAAATGAATTAGAAAACAGATTTTTTGATGTACCGTAAGTAAAATAACTTTTTGCCATTTCACCAGTACCACCATTGGCATTATAAACAACCTCATAACTATCATTTGCATTATGAGAAGAAATAGTACTTTTCGCAAAATAAACACCACTATTTTTTGCATAAAAATTACACACTAAAGCTGATAAAAAAGAAAAGCAAATAGCAAATATCAGTGAAAATAATATCAAATCTTTTTTCTTACTAATCAATTATAACACCCTCTATCATATATAATAATTATATAGAATAATAACTCTTTTTGCAACATAATTTTAATATTTTTTGTTTTATAATTAATTATATTCATAATTACATAACACTTTTTATTCAGCAATCTTACTTGTCACCTGATTATAAATTAAATCCAAATTTCCCGAATAAAGAACATTCTTTTCTCCCTTTGGGTTATAATCATTTGGAGTATTTAAATCCAACCATATTTTTAACTTATATTTATTAGTACTCTGTGGATTAATTATACCAGCTTCTATTACAAACATATTAGTACTCATATCTCTTTTTAATATTTTATATTCACTATTGTTAGTACTAAGTCCAACTTTTATATAATTATCAGGAATACATAAATCAGGTTTTATGCTTGTACCTTTAACTTTATACTCTTGACTAGTAGTGCAACTATTATTTAAAACAAGTGTATATTCTGTTTCAATATTACCACTATTTGTTATATTAAATTCATATGTATCATTATTAACTAATGCATCATTATCAGTTTGAGGAAGACCATTATTTAAATTAATTTCTTTATTTTCATTTTGAAAAACTAATTTCATAGTAGCTGCTTCAACTTTTGAAGTACTATTAGTCTCAACAGTATTAGAAGATATCGCAAAACTTCCACCAATTATAAACGAAGCAGAAATTACGCTAACTAATACTATAGATAAAGCAAGCCTTCTTTTCTTAAAATTCTTTATTTTAATTTTATCAATTTTATCGATGTAATTTCCTTTTCTTAATCTTTTTGGATTAATCATTTTAACATTATCATCAACAACATTAGACTCTCCTCTTGAATCTAATATATCTTTTTCAATATCATTACCATCTACTTGCTTCATATATTGTCACCTCTATTATTTTAAGTTTAACATATTATTCTTAATAATACCAATATATTATTAAGAAAATATTTGACTTTACTGTTGTTTTATGATAAATTTATTATGCATTTCAAAAAGGAGGGAATACTATGGCAAAAAATGAATCAGTAAGAAAACCTAATGTAAAAAATATACGTTCTCATGCACTAAATGCTACTAAAAAGAAACAAAGTTTAAATCTTCAAACTATTACTTTAGAAAATGGTGAAAAAGTTAAACTAAGTGCTAAAGAAATTAGAACAATGAAAAAGGGAGAATAATAAATCATTTTAAGTAATGATTTTTTTTTGTAATAAAAAAAGAACCTAATCTGTGAACTATTTTGGATTCACTTCATCTGGTTCAATACTTTTTATTAAATTTATATTTTCTAAATTATTGAGTACAAAAGAACAACTCACTACTATATCTGCATTTTTAATTTTATCAAAAACACCAGTAGTAACTCCACCATCTATTTCAATTTTAGTATTTAAATTATTACTTTTTATATACTTTTTCAAACTATTTATTTTTTCTTCTGTACCTTCTAAAAAAACTTGTCCACTTTTACCTGGTACAACTCCCATTATTAAAACCAAATCAATATTATCTAAAT
>CAJONL010000149.1 GCA_905235875.1 uncultured Bacilli bacterium | reverse complement strand
CATAATTCCTCCCAATTGTAATTAATAATAGTTTCATCTATATTATTTTCTATTTCAATCTTAGTTTTTAATTTAAATATAATTCCGAGTATTTGAACAGTAATAAGAGGAGATAATGATATTAGTGCTAAAAGACCAAATGCATCTTTATATATATTAGCATCTAGACTTGTTGCCGCTCCGATCAAAAGAGGAAGAATAAATGTTGCAGTAAGTGGACCACATACGCAACCCGATGTATCAAAACTTATTGCTGTAAATATTTTTGGACTTATAATTGTAAGTAAAAGTGCAACTATACTTCCTGGTATTATAAAATATAAAAATGAAATACCATAATAAATTCTCAAAACAGATATTAAAATAGCTAACGTAACCCCAAGTGATATAGTAAGTTTCATAACACTTTTTTTAATTGATCCTTCAGTTACATCATCAACTCCATCTGTAAGTATTTTAATTGCAGGTTCAGCATATACTACTAAAAAACCTATAATCATTACAAATATTAATAATACATATTTAGCATCACTATTAATTAAATGTCTTCCTAAGGTAAAGCCTTCACTCATGAATCCAAAATTAACACCAGTAAGAAATAATGTAAGCCCTATAATAGTAGAAGTAAGTCCTATTATTATTTTTTTAGTTTGTTTTATATCAAATGATTTAGTTAATACTTTTATAATTAAAAAAACAAGTATAATTGGACTAACAGATATAATAACCTCCTTAAATGTAATGAATAGTTCACTTAAAAATGACATATCTTTTTCATAAATAGAAGTATCAAATTTATTAAATCCAAGAAAAGTAGTGCCTAAAATAAGCATTATAAGTTTAGGGCCTAAAGAGCATAAGCCTATTAATCCAAAGGTATCATTATTACTATTTTTATCTGTTCTAAAAGAAGTAAACCCAATACCAAGGGCTAAAATAAATGGCACGCTAATTGGTCCTGTCGTAACTCCACTTGAATCAAATGCAATAGGAATAAACTCGTTTGGTACGAAAAATAATAGTGAAAAGATCATAAGATAACTAAATACTAAAATGGTATTGAAACTTAACTTAAATAATATTTTTAAAACACTTATCATTAAATAAAGACCAACACCTAGACTAATAAATAGTATAAGCTTAGTAGTAGAAATGCTAGTTATTTGACTTGCTAAAACTCTTAGATCTGGCTCTGCAATTGTTATAAATATACCTATTAAAAATGTGACTACTAAAATAAGAATTACATTCTTACTAGAAATAAGTTTATTTCCTAATTTTTCACCAATAGTCATCATCGAAGTATCAGCACCAAAAGTAAATAGTGTAATTCCAAATATTAACAAAATTGAACTTAATAAAAAGGAATTTAATTGATATCTAGTAATATCAAATATAAGAGATAATATAATAACTAATGAACATATTGGTACTAATGCAATAAATGTTTCAGTAATTGTCTTTTTAAAACTTTCTATCATACGCCCTCCTTATTATAAGTTTATCATATTAAATAAAAATAACAAATAGTTTTATCTAAGATTTAATGTTATAATATTAATATAAAGGAATGATAATATGTTAGAAAAAATTAAAAATAAAGAAAATATATCTTATGATGAATTAAGTAGTTTTTTTAATGGATATTTAAATGATAAAGTTACTGATGAAGATATGACAGAAGTATTAAAAGCAATATGTAAATATTCTTTGACTAAAGAAAATATATTTAATCTTACTGATATATTTATAAAAAGTGGAGATGTGTTACCAATAAATGATAATTATATAGATAAGCATTCTACTGGTGGAGTTGGAGATAAAACTACTTTGATAGTTCTTCCTATACTTGCATCTTTAGGTATTAAAATATCTAAAATGAGTGGTAGAGGCCTAGGTTATACTGGAGGAACTATTGATAAGTTAGAATCTATCGGAGTTAAGACTAACTTAACTAAGAAAGAATTTTATCAAATGATTGAAAAACATAATATGGTAATATCTTCTCAAACAGAAAACTTATGTCCAATGGATAAAAAAGTATATGCTCTAAGAGATGTAACTGGAACTACTAATAGCATAGCCTTAATAGGGGTAAGTATAATGAGTAAAAAAATAGCTAGTGGTGCTAAGAAAATACTTATTGATGTAAAAGTAGGTAAAGGTGCATTAATTGGTACAATAGAAGAAGCAAAAAAACTTTCAAGTTTAATGATAGAAATAGGAAAAAAATATGATAGAGAAGTAGTTTGTATGCTTACAAGAATGGATAATCCACTTGGAAGTAATATTGGAAATAAAATAGAAGTTATGGAAGTTATTGATATACTAAAAAATAATAAAAAAAATAATTTATATGAATTATGCACTAATATGTGTGCTTTAATATTAGAGTTGGTAACTGGAGAAGAAAAAGATAAAAGTATAGAAAAAGTAAAAGAAGTAATTGAAAACAAAAAGGCTTATAATAAGTTTAATGAATATGTTTCTGATTTAGGTGGAACTCTAGATATAAAATTACCTGTTGGAGTAGAATATAAAAGTAAACATGAAGGATATGTTACAGAAATAAACAGTAGATTAATAGGAGAAACATCAGTATCTCTTGGTGCAGGACGAATTAATAAAAATGATGAAATTAATCCAAATGCTGGAATAATATTAAATAAACTAGTTGGTGATAGGGTAGAAAAAGATGAAGTGTTATTTACTGTGTATGGAAAATCAATACAAGTAAAAAATAATATGTATAAAATAGAAAAAACGAAAAAAGATGTAGAGAGTATTATAATAGAAATTATAAAATAATAATTTCTTTTTTTACTTGACACTACTAATAGTATTTGAGAAAATAAAAGTGTTAAGATAAATAATAACCGGAGGTACTATTAATGGTTAAAAGAAGTGATAAAGTAATGAAAATAAGCAAAGATAAAAATGCGTCAAATAAAAGTAAACAGAATGTAAATAGTGTACTAGCGAAGGCGTTTAATAGCTTAAATAGTCTAAATAATAGAAATAAAGCGTTAGGTATAATGTCACTATTTGTATTAACTATTAGCTTAACTGTTTTATTAACTGGTAAAAGTTTTGCTGCATATACAGATTGGAATGGATATACAACTGGAACAGTTAGTAAACAAGATAAGGGTTGGAAAACAGGTAGCTTTGCGATACATATCAGAAAATGTCCAACTTCAGCTTGTTCCTCATATGCATCTTATAACGATATAGTAACAGTAACAGTTGTTGGTGCATCTGGAACAGATGGTAGTGAAAAATTAAGAAATTATATCAATAATCATCAGTTAGGTTATAAGTTTTCAAATTCTACAACAAATGCAGTTCAAGTTGGAGCTAATAGTACAGCTCAGTATAAATCATTTAAAAAAGGATTAAGGTTAGAAACAACAGCTAATAATTATCACTTTGTTTATCCGTATGTAAAAGTATTAGCACCTAAAGGATACAAATATTTATCATATAAAGTAGCGCATGATTCTAGAAACACTGATGGAACGTCACTAGGAATGTATCAAACCAATACTCCGAGTTCAAGTATTAAAGGTATATTTTCAGGAAAAGCAGGACCATATGCATCTAATACATGGGTATCTGGATATATGAATTTAAATAATATAGCAGCAGGAATATCAACATTTAAAGAATCAAAAGAACATTGGTATAGAACTAGACAGTCAGCTAATATCGTATTTATAGCTAATACAACAAAAATAACATATAATGCTAACGGTGGTAGCGGAGCACCAGCTAGTCAAACTAAAACTTATGATTCAACATTAACATTATCCTCAACTTTGCCTACTAAAAGTGGTTATCAATTTGTTAAATGGTGTACTGCAAGTAATGGAACAGGAACATGTTATAATGCTTCACAAGTGCTTGATAAACAAATATGGCCAACAACAACATCGGTTACATTATATGCTCAGTACAAATATATTAATACGAAATGTGAAGACTATCAAGGATACACATACAATATAAGTTCGGCTTCACAAGAACTTGGATATAACTCTGGATATTTTTGTTTACATTTAGCTAAAAATGGTACAGTTTATTCATCAGATAAAGTTACTATAACTCCTAAAACAACTGGTACTAATGGAAGTACTGCTTTAAGAACAACACATTTATGTGCAGGTGCATCAAGTTGTGCTCAAAGATGGAAGTTTTCTAATAGTGATGATTCAAATATTAAAGTAGGAGCTTCACCAACAACAGAATATGCTGGAAATAAAATTGCTGCAACAGGTATAGCTTATGCGTTATATGGATATGTTTATCCAACATTATCAATTAAGATACCAAAAGGATATAAATATGGTACAACAAATTTAGGAGGGCTTATTGGTTTTGATAGCACTCTACATTCTCCAGCCTACGAATTAGGCGTTCGGTTAACTGGAAGTCCTACAGCAGGTATATCTCTTTCACCATTATTTTCTGACTTGAGTAGTAGAGGACCATTTGCAGAGGATACATGGATTAATAAATATATGTCTGTAAATATATATTCATCAGGACTTGTTTCAGTAAAAGCACTTAATAACTCATATTATGGTATACATGAGTCAAATAACTTCAATTTTATACCAAATGAAACGACAGTTCATTATAATGCAAATGGAGGAACAATGGAAGATGAAGAATCTGACACTATGGAAGATAGCATACATAATTACGATGAAGAATCATATATAAGTAATAATTTATATTCTAAAGATGGATATGTATTTAAAGAATGGAATACAAAAAAAGATGGTTCTGGAAAAAGATATGTGCCAAATGAGGAAATAACAACTGAATTTCCAACAGAAAGTGAAATAACTCTATATGCGCAGTGGATACCAAAATATAAAGCAACGATATATCATACAGCAAAAAACGCTGAAAATGAAACTGTTATTGAAAGCGAAGTATTAGAATGTATTCCACTAGCTAATAAAGATTATAGAATTTATGCATTTCATAATACAACTAGTAATGAAGATTATGTTTATGTAACAGATACAAGTGGAAATGTAGTTTCTAATCTTCCATTAACTATATATACTGAAGAAGATGATGAAATTGGACATGGTGTTACGGATGATGATGGAAAATTACGAATTGATACATTTGAAGATTTTAGTAATAATATAGATGATGTATGGGCTGCAGTTGATGAGCCATATGGAGATGGAGTCGCTGTTACACTTTTCCCTACTAATAGTGGTGATTCATTTAGTACTTCTGGGAATTATAAAACATTTCATGGTAAGGGAGAGAAGCTAGCAACTAGTTGTACTGTTGAAATACCAAGTGAAGTAACATCAAGTAAAGGAACATATAATAATAGTTATGCAGGACTTGCTGATAGGCCTGGTACAGTAAATATAAGTATAGATCCAAGTACAACAACGATAACTCTAACAGAAAATAAAACTTATTATTCGGTTTATAATTCACCAGTCATAAATTATTACTATAATGATTAATGTTTAGTTTTTCATTTTATATAGAATTTCATATTTTTATGAAGTTCTTTTTTTACTATAGAAAAATACAAACTTTTATGATAAAATTTATACAAGGAGTTGATTATTATGAAATTTTGTCCAAATTGTGGAGAAAAAATTAATGAAGGAGCTAAATTTTGCGATAAGTGTGGAACAAATTTAAATGAAGAAAGTACTAGTACTGAAACTATTTCAAATGAACCTAAATCAAAACTTGCAGCAGGATTATTACAAATTTTTCTAGGATGCTTTGGAGTAGGTAGATTTTATTTAGGCTATAGCGGTATAGGTGTTGCTCAACTTTTAGTATCACTATTTACATGTGGTATAGGATCTATTTGGGGATTTATCGATGGTATTTTAATTCTTACAGGATCTGTTAAAGTTGATGCAAATGGTAATCCTTTAGGTGAATAAGTTACATAAAAAGGTATTTATTGCTTTAATAATACTACTTGTATTTGGAATACTAGTAGTATTTGTTTTTGATGTAAGCTGTATATTTAAAAGCATATTTCATATAGCTTGCCCTGGATGTGGACTTACAAGAGGATTTAGAGCCCTGTTTAGATTAGATATTAAGGAAGCTGTATCATACAATATATTAACTATTCCTATTTTTTTATTTTTAATTATTACTAGTATTATTTTTATAGTAGATTTAATTAGTAAAAAAAACTTATTAGAAAAATATTTTAATTTTTTTACTAATAAGCTTATTGTTTTAATAATAGTTTTTATATCAATTATTGCTATGATTTTAAATAATATTCATGGTATATAATTATCTTATATCAATAGTATATGGTGCATCATTTTTATCAGTATTATGATATTCTTTAAAATATATATTATTTTTATTTAAAAACTCTTTAATCTTAATAGATTCTATTTCACCTTCTTGATGACCTGGATATATAGTTATAACTATATGTCCTTTTTTATTTAAAAGTTTAATAGCTTCTTTTAATGCTTTAATTGTACTTTTATAATTTGTTTTTATTTTTTTATCACTACCTGGTAGGTATCCTAGATTAAAGACTATTAAAGATATCTTACCTTTATATATTTTTAAAATATTAAATATTTCTTCATGAGATTTATTATATAGAGTATAATTATTATAATTTTTTTCTTTTAATAATTTATTTGTTTTTACTATTGCATCTTTTTGAATATCAAAACCAAATAAATGCCCTTTAGGTATTTTTTCTAAGATAAAACTTGAATCGTATCCATTACCTACTGTTGCGTCAACAACAATATCTTTTTCTTTTAAATTCTCTTCCATTAATTGCTTGGCTCTATTTAAAATAGTACTATTAAAACCTTGGTAAGTATTTTCATTTTTAAGTTTTCTATCTATATCATTTAAGACTTTAAACTTTTCTATAACCCATTTAGGTTCTACTAAAAGATCACTATTAGGATCTCCAGTTATCCTATGCACTACAATATTTTTATTTAAATATTTTATTTGCTCTGTTACTATATCTACATATTCATCTTTAGTTAAGACATGAAATTTTTCTCTTTTATATAACTTATCTAGTGGAGTACCTTTTAATATAAAAAGCATATGTATTTTAATTCCATCTATTTTTAATTTATTTAAATACTTTACAGTATTAATCATATCTTCTTTAGTTTCATATGGAAGACCATTTATTATGTGTACTACAACTTTAATGTCATTATTCTTTAATTTTCTATATGTTTCTTCGAATTCTTTTAAAGAATGTCCCCTGTTAATTAATTTAGATGTTTCATCTTTTATAGTTTGAAGACCAAGCTCTATAGTTAGATTTGTTCTTTTATTTAAATCTACTAAGTACGCTAAACATTCTTCACTTATTGCATCACATCTCGTAGCTATATTTATTCCAACTACATCTTTATAAGTTAAAACTTCTTCAAATGATTTTTTTAAATAATCTAAATCACCATACGTATTAGTATTATTTTGGAAATAGGCAATATATTTAGCTTTAGGCCACTTTTTTAAAAGTATTTTTTTATTTTCCTCCCATTGTTTTTTTAATGGTTTCAAAGAAGAAGACATACTTCCATTTAAGCAGTAAATACAACCACCAAAGCCTTTTGTACCATCTATATTAGGACAAGAAAGGCCAAGGTTTAAACTTATTTTAAATACTTTAATATTATATTTATCTTTATAATACTTATCTAAAGTATAATATCTTTTTCCTTTCATGTTTTTCACCTAAAGGTATTATAAATAAAAAAAGGTTAAATGTAAATAATACAAAATACTTATATTTATTTTGCAATTTTATAGTTTTTCTATTATAATAAAGATGTTATTTATGGAGGAGTTTATGAACTATATTATTTATGCATTACTACAGTTTTTACTTGCTATAGTACTCGTAGTTTTATATTACAAATTATTTGAAATGAAAAGATATAAAAAAATTACTAAAAAGAGTATGCCAGTAGATTTAAAAGTATTTATTAGATTGTCTAATGTAGATGAAAAAAAGATTAATTATGAAAAACTAATGAATAAGATCATATGGATTAATGCTTTAGATATAGGGCTAGCCCTCTTAATTACTAATTTAGTTGATAATGTTTTACTTAAAATACTTATTGCAATTCCAACAGTTTTAGCTTTAATATATATAAGTTATAAATTATTAAGAACTATTTTAAAAAGAAAGGGAATGATTAAAAATGAATCATAAAAAAATAGAAGAAAAATGGCAAAAATATTGGGAAGAAAATAATACTTTTAAGACAGATATAAAAGATTTTTCTAAGCCTAAGTTTTATGCCTTGGATATGTTTCCTTATCCATCAGGAGTAGGACTTCATGCAGGACACCCTGAAGGATATACTGCGACAGATATAGTTTGTCGTATGAAAAAAATGCAAGGATATAACGTACTTCATCCAATGGGATTTGATTCTTTTGGACTTCCAGCTGAACAATATGCAATTAATACTGGTAATCATCCTGATAAGTTTACTACTGAAAATATAAATGTTTTTAGGAAACAACTTAAAAGACTTGGCTTTACCTATGATTGGGATAGGGAAGTACAAACAAGTAATCCAAGTTATTATAAATGGACACAATGGATATTTAAAAAACTATATAATGATGGTTTAGCAAAAGAAGTTGATATGCCTGTTAACTGGTGTGAGGAACTAGGAACAGTTCTTGCTAATGATGAAGTAATTGATGGAAAAAGTGAACGTGGTGGATATCCTGTTATTAGAAAGAATATGCGTCAATGGGTTATAGATATGCCAGCTTATGCCGAAAGACTTTTAGATGGTTTAAATGAAATAGATTGGCCTGAATCTACAAAAGAAATTCAAAGAAACTGGATAGGTAAATCAACTGGTGTTGAAATGGATGTAGAAATTGCATCTGGTGGTAAATTTAGTATTTTTACGACATGTATAGAAACAGTATATGGGATTACATTTTTCGTAATTGCACCAGATGGTAAATTAATTAGTGAATTAAT
>CAJONL010000148.1 GCA_905235875.1 uncultured Bacilli bacterium | reverse complement strand
TTTTTTCTTCTGTACCTTCTAAAAAAACTTGTCCACTTTTACCTGGTACAACTCCCATTATTAAAACCAAATCAATATTATCTAAATATTTATATATATTCTCAATATCAGTATCAGGATTTATAGCAATACCAACTTTTATTCCATAATTCCTTATTAAATTTAAATAATCATCTAATTTTTTTATTTCATAATGAATAGTAATATTATTAACATTAGTAAGAGCAAGTTTTTCAATATATGATTTTGGATTATTAACCATTAAATGAACATCATTTTTTTTCTTACTTAAATCCATTAAAGTTATAAGCTCTTTAACTGTTAAATTCTTCTTTTCAGTAAACTTACCATCCATTACATCATAATGAATAAAATCAGCATTAGAATTATTTATTATTTTGATATATTCTTTATAATCACCATCTTTTAAAAATGATACTGAAACTTCTTTCATAACTATCCTCTTTCTATAAATTTAAGATAATTTTCATATCTTGATTTTAAAATATTTTTATTATCTTTTATATTACACCCATCTTCTTTTATATGATTACAATCTTTATATTTACAATTATATTTTTTAAATTCAATAAAACTACTTTTTATTTCTTCTGTACTATAATTATCTAACGAAAGAGAAGAAAAACCTGGTGTGTCAACCACTTTACCCTTACCAATATTCATTAAAGATACATATCTTGTAGTATGACGTCCTCTTCCTAGTGCTTTTGATATTTCTCCTGTTTGAAGTTTTAAACTTTTATCAAGTTTATTAATTAAAGTGCTTTTTCCTGCTCCTGTTTGTCCAGTGAAAACGACTATTTTATTTTTTATTAATCTTTTTATTCTAAATAAATTAGTATTATAGATAATTCTATATCCAAGCTTTTTATAGTAATTTAACACTTTTTTAATTTCTTTGTATTTATTTTTACCTATTAAATCTTTTTTTGTAATACATATAACAGGTGTAATATTATTAATTTCAAAAAATGATATAAATTTATCAAGTAAATTTAAACTAAAATCAGGTTGTTTTAAACTCGTAACAATAAATGCCATATCTATATTTGAAACAAAAGGTCTTTGTAAAGTATTCTTTCGTTCAAGTACTTTTTCCAAGACCTTTTTATCTTTATCAAATACAACCATATCTCCAACTTTAAGCAAAGTATTATTATTTTTAAATTTACCTCTTGGCTTAAGTTTATATATCTTATTACTACTTTCTACAAAGTAATCATTACTAATTATTTTTATAATTATACCCTTCATAAATACCTCTTAGTTAGTTGTGTTATTAGTAGTACCATTGTTATTTGCACTAGAACTTGTATTACCATTGGCATTTACTTTATTACCATTAGTATTATTTGAATTAGTATTTTGATTAGTATTTGCGTTAGTATTATTATTTACACTTTGTGCTTTTTTACTTATCGTTACAGTAAGTTTATCTCCTTTTGATATTACATCACTTGAATTCTTAGATTGTTTTATAACAACTCCTGGATCATATACATCAGTAGCTTGATATTTAGTAACTAAATCAATATCATTTTTATCAGCCCAATTTTGTGCCCTAGATAGACTCCATCCTTCCATATCAGGATAGTATTCCTTTACTATTTCCTTAGGAACATATAAAATTATTTCTTCACCTTTTTTAAGTTTAGAACCAGCTTCAACGCTTTGACCTATTACTAAATTTGTATCTTCTTCATTACTTGTTTTTTTACTTACAGTAACAATTAATCCTTCGAGTTCTAGTTTAGCTTTAACCTCAGCATAATTTTGTCCAGTATAATCAACAATAGATATTTCTTCTACACCTTTAGATACAATTAATGAAATTTCTGTACCTTTTTTAACATTTTCATCCTTAGCAGGATTAGTTTCAATTACATAGCCTTTCTTAACTTTATCCGATTCTTTTTCTTCAACTCTAGGGCTTACTGTAAGTCCTACTTTCTTAAGTTTTTGTGTTGCATCCTCTTTAGAAAGTTCTGATACATCAGGAACCTTTATTTCAGGAACTTTAGCAATTGAAGGATAAATTATAAATATAAAAAGTAATCCTAGTAAAAGTACTGATAAAAGAACTCCTGCAATAATTAGTTTCTTATCTTTAGGTTTTTTAGCATCTTTTATCTCTTTAACTAAACTATCATCAACTGCACTATTCTTGGCTACTACTACAGTATCTTCATCTATTCCTTCATCATATTTAAATTTAACTGGAGCTTCATACATTCTATCTTTATCTAAAGAAGTCTTTAGATCCTCATACATTTCTCTAGCATTATTATATCTATTTTTAGGATTTTTAGCAGTAGCCTTCACAATTATATTTTCAATACTTTGAGGTGTTTCAGGAAGTTCTGATGTCACCTTAGGTATAGGTTCTTTCAAATGCTTAAGTGCAATTTCAACAGCATTATCCCCTTTAAATGGAAGATTTCCTGTAAGAAGTTCATACATCATTATTCCAAGAGAATAAACATCACTTTTTAAGCTTGAACCCTTTCCATTAGCTTGTTCTGGTGGAAAATAATGAACAGATCCCATTGCAGAATTTGTTTGAGTAAGCTGTGTAGCATTAAGTGCCATTGCAATACCAAAATCAGTTATCTTAATCTCACCATCATCTTTTATTAATATATTTTGTGGTTTTAAGTCACGATGAATTATTAAACTATCATGAGCTAAACTCATTGCACTTGTAATTTGAATCATTATATCAACAACTTCTGCTATAGTAAGTTTACCACGTTTTTTTAATAGTTGTTTTAAGTTCTTACCTTCGATATATTCCATTACAATATAATAATCGCCACAGTCTTCACCTACATCATAAATTTCAACTATATTAGGATGAGAAAGTGATGAAGCAGAAAGTGCTTCCCTTTGAAAACGTCTAACAAATTTTTCATCAGTAGCTAAGTCACCACGAAGTACTTTTACAGCAACATATCTATCTAGAATTGTATCATTAGCTAAATAAACATTAGCCATTCCACCTTCACCGATAGATTTAATAATTTCATATCTCGAATTTATTTTTTGCCCCTTTACAATCACTACTCTTCACTCCTTTTATTCTTTACTAAATAGGCAATAGATATATTATCCATTCCACCACGATTATTAGCTTTTTTAATTAGTTTTATTACTTTTTCCTCTAAAGTTCCTTCACCTTTAAGTACTTTTTCTATATTTTCAGATGCAAGCATATTAGTAAGTCCATCAGAACATAAAAGAATTTCATCTATATCTAAGTTACAATCAAAAATATCAATTTCAATTGGATCATTAATTCCTAAGGCATTCATAAGTATATTTTTCTTAGGATGATTCTCTGCTTCTTTTTCTGTTATTTCACCAGCCTCTAAAAGTAGATTAACCAGAGTGTGATCTTTAGTAACTTTATGCAGCACATTATCTTTCATAACAAAACCAGAAGAGTCACCAATATTTCCAAATAAAATATATTCATCAGTTACTAAAGTAAGAACTAATGTTGTTCCCATTCCCTTACTTTCAGGATAGTCTTCTTCATATTTAAATATTAAACTATTTGATTCATTTACTACTTCCTTAATCCACTCTACAGCTTCTAGCTTATTTAATTTAAAGAAACTATTTTTAAATCTTTCACTAATATTTTTTATAACAATTGAAGATGCAACTTCACCAGCCCGATGGCCACCCATACCGTCAGCTACTGCCATTAAAGTAGCACCATCTTCATTTGTTAGAGCTATAACACTATCTTCATTATGATCTCT
>CAJONL010000147.1 GCA_905235875.1 uncultured Bacilli bacterium | reverse complement strand
TATATGGTGATTACCCTAGTTTAAAGAGTAAAAAAGTAATACTTTATGCACCAACTTTTAGAAAAGATAATAACTATAAAATAGATGAACTTATTAATTCTATAGATTTGACTAAGTACAATCTAATAATAAAAGTACATCCTAGTATGAAAACAAGTATAAAAAATAAAAAAGTATATACCTGTAATAGTTATAGCACTTTAAAACTTTTAGCAGTAGCAGACTATGTTATAACTGACTACTCAGGAATATTTATAGAAAGCCTAGCTTTACAAAAACCAGTTTATTTATATACTTATGATATAGAAAATTATAAAAAGAATCCTGGACTTAATATTGATTTAGAAAAAGAATTTAAACTTATTACTTTTAATGATAGTGATAGTTTATATAATAATTTAAGTAAAGGTAAATATGATAAGAAAATAATAAAAGATTTAGGAAATAAGACTATTATAAGTTTTAAAGGAGATATAACTTATAGGATGGTTAAATTTATATTAGAAAAAGGTGGTATTTATGAAAAAGAAAATTAAAAGTTTTTTAATTAATATTGGAAAAAAACATCATTGGTTTATGGAAATTTTAAGAAGTGCAAGATTATTTAAAAGAAAGTTTAAGAATAGACGTTATAATAAAACTAAAGTAGATCCTAAACTTATTGTTTTTGAATCTTTCATGGGAAGAAAATATGTAGACTCTCCTAAAGCAATATATGAATATATGTTAACAAATGAAAAATTTAAAAACTTTTCCTATGTATGGTTTTTTAAAGAACCTGAAGACTATAAATTTTTAGAAAAGAATCCAAATACTAAAGTATGCAAATTTGGTAGTAGTGATTATTATAAATACTATTCAATGGCAGCATACTGGGTTACTAATTCAAGAATTAATTATGTTCTAAAAAAGAAACCAGGTCAAAAATATATTCAGTGCTGGCATGGTACTCCTTTAAAACGCCTTGGATTTGATATTGAGGTAAAAGGTGGAAATGCAATGAATAGTGTAAAAGATATTAGGAACAAATATGAAAGTGATGCTAAAGTTTATGATTATATGGTATCTCCTTCTAAATTTGTTACAGAAAAATATAAAAGTGCTTTTAATTTAGATAATTGTAATCCAAATGTTGAAATAGTAGAAGAAGGGTATCCTAGAAATGATTTTTTAAGTAATTATAAAAAAAGTGATGTGACTAGAATAAAAAATGATCTTGATATTCCTAAAGATAAAAAAGTAATACTATATGCCCCAACATGGAGAGATAATCAACATAAAGCAGGAGTTGGTTATACTTATAAAACTGAAGTTGATTTTGACTATTTAAAAGAAAAACTTGAAAAAGATTATATAATTTTATTTAGAGCTCATTATTTTGTAGCTAATAGTTTTAATTTTGATAAATATGAAGGATTTATATATAATGTAAGTAATTATAATGATATAAATGATTTATATATTATAAGTGATATTTTAATAACTGATTACTCTAGTGTGTTCTTTGATTATTCAGTTCTTAAAAGGCCAATACTTTTCTATATGTATGACTTAGAGGATTACAAAAGTAATTTAAGGGATTTTTATATAGATTTAAAAGAACTTCCTGGTCCAATAATCGAAAAAGAAAAAGATTTAGTTAAAGAAATAGAAAAAACAAAAGATTTTAAAATTGATACTAAATATAAAAAGTTTAATTCTAAATTTACTTATCTTGAAGATGGTAATGCTTCGAAAAGAGTAGTAGAAAAAATATTTAAATAAAGATAAAAAAATATAAAGGTATAGAAATATATCTTTTTATCATGTAAAGTAAGTGGGATTTTATATTTATTTTTATAATTAGATATGATATATTATTTCTAGAAGTAAAAGGTGATGTAAAAGTGTATAGAATTATAAAAAAATCTTTAATAATAGTATTATTTGTAGTTTTGTCAACATTAAGTTTTTCGTTAAATATTGAAACTGCAAATGCTAAAGGAAGTATAATTGCTCCAATGAGTATAAAAGAAAGAAGATACTTAATGCCTAAGAATAAATCTAAAAAGTATAAAGTAATTATCGATAATAAAAAAATTGTTAAAAGTACAAAAAGCAAAAAAATAGTCGCCTTAAAATCTGGTAATTGTAATGTAATATTTAAAAATAAAAAAAATAATAAAAAAATAGTATATAAAGTTATTGTCAAAGAAAACTCGAATACTAAAATATCTTTAGGAAAAGAAAAAAAATACAAAGGACATACTTATAATATTACTAGTAATTCTAAAAATAATAACCTTACTTATAAGAGTACAAATAATAAGATAATAAAAATTATAAATAATAAAGCTATAATGAAGAAAAAAGGTAGTGCTTATGTATTAGCGTACAAAGGCAATAGACTTGTAGCTTATTTAAACGTTAGAGTTTATACAAAAAATGATGTAAGATTTACGGAAAATTCACCTGTTGTGCTTGCACTTCATTCTTCAAAAAAATTACATGTAACAAAAGGAAATAAAAAGAAAATAAAATTTACTAGTAATTCAAAGAAAATTGTTAAGGTTAATAAAAATGGGAAAGTTAAAGCTATTAGGCCTGGAAAAGCAGTGATTACTTTAAAAACTAAAGATGGTAAAACTGATAGTATATTAGTTATTGTAAAAAATGATAAAGGTTTTGTCACTAATAACTTATTAAAGAAACATCATGCTAGTAAATACAAAAATGTTATGATTGTTGCCCATCCAGATGACGAAACATTATGGGGAGGAGCAAATCTTTATAATGATAGTTATTTTGTAGTGTGTTTAACTAATGGTGCTACAAAGAAAAGAGCGAGAGACTATAAGAAAATACTTGAATTTACTAATAGTGATGGTTTAATTTTAGAATATCCTGATGCTCAAAGTGGCATAAGAGATGATTGGTCTTATCAAAAAAAAGGTATAAGTAAAGATATAAATACTATATTAAGATATAAAAATTGGAAGAAAATTGTAACATATAACCCTGAAGGAGTAACAGGACATATTCATCATAAGATGACATATAAACATGTTCGTAATGAGGCGATAAAAACTAATCAATTAAATAAAGTGTATTACTTTGAAAGATTCTTTAAAAAAGGTCATATTCCCTCTTATGCTCACAGAATAAGTGATCATGACTTAGCAATTAAAGAAAAAGAAGTTAATATTTATCAAAGTGTGATAAAAGATATTTATAGGTATTGGTATTATATGCTTCCATATGAATATTTTATAAAAGATAGTAACTGGTATTTAAGATATCCAGTAAAGAGTAAATCAGTATCAAATGAGTCTTTATCTCTAAAAGCTTCAAGTATTAATGTGCTAAGTGATAGTAATAAAAAAGTAAAAATTTTAGATAATGATATTAATATTTCTCTTTATGAAGGAGAAGTATTAAAACTTGATGATAGTCCTTTTGATCTAAATGCTATAATTGATACAAGGGGACTAGATGAAGGATATAATGAAGTGACACTAGGTGTAAATAATAAATATCTTTTAGGTCAAGAAGTTAGAATAAAAGTATATATTGAGGAAAAATAAGAAACAATAAGATATAGAAATATATCTTTTGTTGTTAAAAAAATAATTATTTGTTAAAATGTTTATTAAGAAATAAAAAATTATTAGTAGGAGAATCAAATATGATTAAAGTTACTGTAATAGTTCCAATTTATAATGCAGAAAAAACACTAAATAGATGCTTAGATAGTTTAGTAGGACAAACCTTAAAAGAGATAGAGATAATAACTATAAATGATAAAAGTACTGATAATACTTTAGAAATATTAAAAGATTATCAAAAAAAATATAAAAATGTTGTTGTTATAGATAATAAAGAAAACTTAGGACCTGCTGGTTCTAGAAATAAGGGGTTACAAAAGGCAAAAGGTAAATATATAGGCTTTGTAGATTCAGATGACTTTGTAGACAAGGATATGTATAAAGTAATGAGTTCATATATGGATGAAGAAGTGGATTTAGTTACATGTTCTAGATTTAGAGATAATGGTAAAAAAATAAAAGAAATTATTAATATTCAAAAAACTACTAATCCTTTAGATTTATCATTAGTATCCAATTATACTGCTGATAAATTATTTAAAAAGGAAATAATAGATAAAAATAATATTAAATTTCCTGAAAAATATCGTTATGCTGAAGATTTATATTTTTTAACTATTTATAGATGTTATTCAAATAAAATGAAAATAATTGAAAATCCTTTTTATCATATTTGTTATAACGAAACATCTATAACTAATAGTTATAATAGTAATATTTTAATGATAATTGATGTTTTAAAAGATTTGAAACTATTTTTAGAAAAAAATAATTTTTATTCTAAAGTAGAAGATGAATTTTTAAAAATATGCTCACAGTATTATTCAAGAAGAGTATTTGAATTTAGAAATTTTACTAATTTTAAATTAAAGAAAAAGTTCATAAAAGAATTTTTAAAATTTTTTAATAAATACTTTGCTAAAGAAAAAGTAAATGAGTATGTTAAAAAATATTGGAAGAAAAAAGAAAAGCCTGACTATTTATTAAAGTATCAAAGATTACTAATATCTATATATAGACAAGATAAAAAAATAAAAAAGCAAATTAAATAATTATAAAAAACAAAATAGAATATTTACTTCTACTTTGTTTTTAGTTCATATACATTTATACTTGGAAGAGTAAATAGCCTAAAATTATATTTTTTTTGACCACATCCACCAGTTATATAAAGTTTCGTACTATTTACTTCATTTTCTTTGTTGTAATACTCTCTTGCACCTTTAGGAAGATGAAGAGGCTTAATTAAAGGAAGCTTTACTTGTCCATACATAGAATGAGCTGAAAGAATTAAATCACCAGCTCCTTCAGATATTTCATTAGCATAATCTGGTTCATGAACAAGAATAATTTTATAAGCGATATTATTTACATTTTTTTTATTTATTAAATCTATATTAGGATTCCCTTTTAAACTACTATCTAGTCCATATATTAAAATAGGATTATTATCATTTCTGTAAACTATATCATAGTTATTCTTTAATAGCTTAATTCCAGAATCATACATAATGTTATCATAATTATCATTATAAAAATCTTCATCACCAATAACTGAGTATTTTAAGGCATCTTTTTTTAGTTTTTTTAAAAAGTTTGTAATTAGTTTATATTCTTTATTACTTGGTTTATAGTCTTTATCTATTAAATCACCATTAAAGATAATGATATCTGGTTCATAACTATTTATTTTGTTTATAACTTTTTCAAGTTTTCTTTCGTTATTATATTTATTAAAATGAAAATCGGAAAACTGAACTATTTTGTAATTTTCAAAACTAGATGGAATATTACTATCTGTTATACTAAAATAATTAGATTTTAAAATATTTACTGAAATAAACTTTCCCCATATAAATATTAAAACTATAATAGGTATTATTATTGATAATATTTTTTTTGTTCTTTTTTTATTTTCTTCGAGAACTATTTTTCTAAATTCATTTTTATATTTCTCAGTTCTAGTTTCCATCAAATCACTCCTGTACTAATTAAAGATAACATAACAAGAATACTATTATGAATCATATGAATAAAAATACTTGTAAAAATTGTTTCGGTTTTATTGTACATATAAGAGAAGATAACTCCGAATGTACCGTAAGGAATTATATATAAAAGTCCTAAAAGATTATTGCTCGATAATACGTGCATTAATCCAAATAATAATCCAGAGGAAAACATAAATATTATTTCATTCTTAAAACACTTTTTAAACGACTTTCTAAATATTAATTCTTCAAGTATAGGAGCAAAAAATATTGAGGTAATTGTTATATATAAAGGTAGTTTTTTTAGTATTAATTGAACATTTTCTTCATTATTTGGAGTAACTTTAAATATTAACTGAATTATTACATTTGAAATTCCCATTATTAATAATCCAAGTCCCCAATATTTTAATGAAAATAAAAAATATTTTTTAAAGTTATTTTTATATAGTACAAACTCTTCTTTTAATTCCTTTCTATATATAAAAGAAATAACAAGTACTAGTAAAAACTCGCATAGTATTAAAAGAATAGACTTATTTAAGGTGCTCATATCTTTAAGGCTAATATTAAATTTATTAAGAATAATACTTAATATACCTGAATAAGATCCGTAAATTAAAAATAAGAAAATAAATAATGATATATTAAGTAATCTAGTAATAGAATCTTTATTATTATTCATACATCCTCCAATCATGATTATTATATCATAAAAAAAAACATAAAAAAAGAGAAGCCGTACCCCCTGAGGACGGCTTCAATAAAAAGAATAAAAAGGGGTTGGCTAGTGTGATACTAGCATCCAATTCGCCTAAGTCGAATTGGTGATTTATACTATAATGTAACAAGAGTGATTTGTCAACATTTTTCGACAAAAAAATTAAAAAAATTTAGGTTGTTTATTTTTTTGAATTTTACGTAAAATAATTGACAAATAGTTATCATTATGGTAAAATTTTATTTACTTTGAAAGAGGTGCAATTTCTAAGAGTACCTACTTAGTTAATCAGATTATTTCTAAGTAGTAAAAGGAGGAATTGCCGAAATTTTGAAAAATTATCTGAGTTTTTCAAAGTTGGGCTAATGCATAATATGTATTAGACTGTCACAAGGAAAAAACTTGTGTTGCGCTTGTCAAAGATTCTAATGTTTAAAACATTGTTTTTTTTGACTGTGCATGATGCATAGTTATTTTTATGGGGTGAAATAAATGAGTAATGAAAGATTTAGAATAGCAGTACTTGCTATAAGTGAAATATGTAATAGGATAAATAGTAAAGATAAAGAAAGTCTAGAATATGTAGTACTACAAGATTTACCAAAAGATGATCCATATTTACGTGATCCTTTTATCATGTATAAAATTGCCGAATTTTATAATCAAAATTGGGTTGGTAATGTTGATTTTATGCACATACCAAGCTTTGAACAAGTTGAATATAACTGTAAGACTTATCCTACTATAATAGCTCGTGAAAAAGATACTAAAGAAATAGTCGGTATTTCAACATTAAAATATGAAGAAAATTCTAAGTATGTTGAAGATCCATATTATCCAATTTTACATGAAAAGTATTTTTCTATTACTGGTATTTTAACTAAAATGGATAATCCACATCGTGGAGTAGGAAAGAAAATATATGAAATTTGTTTAAAAGGACATTATGCATTTAACAAGGTATTTAATGATACTTCGATTATGTGTGTTATAGATTGTCGTAATAAGAATAGTTTAAATGCTTTAAATTCTGCAGCTGAAAGACTTAATGATTCAGTAGAAGAAAATATGGTTGCTAAAATTTCAGGATATTATGTTTTAACAGATGATTGTGGTAAAATGATTGAAGCTCCAACTGTTGTTTTAAAAGTTGAAGAAGATAAAAAAAGAGATGAGCAAAGATCAGTTATGGAATTTAATGATGATGGAAATGATTTGTTTAAATCCCTTCTTACAACTCTAGAAGATGAATTTACCGATGTATCAGAACCAGTTATTAATATGGATGAAGGTACAGGACTTGTATCTTATTATCATGTAAGAAACTATCATAGTCTTCCTAAAGTAATATCAAATGGTACTGAAAAGGGTAATAATAGAAAAGTAGAAGAGAATACAAATGTTAAAGCACTATGTAAAGTTAGAACTATAAGGAGATAATTTATATGAGTACAATAGGTTTTTTTAAAGAAATATCTAAAATACCACGTGGTTCTGGTAACGAACAAAAAATAGCAGATTATATATGTAATTTTGCCAAAGAAAGAAACTTAGAATTTATACATGATAAGTATAATAATGTTATTATAAAAAAATATGTAAATAATGAAGAACCAATTATTTTACAAGCGCATTTAGATATGGTTTTAGAAAAAGAAAATGATTATGAGTTTGACTTTTTAAATGATGGAATAGATTTAATTTTTACTAATGAATATATTACTGCGAATAATACGACACTTGGAGCAGATAATGGAATAGGTGTTGCTCAAATTCTAAATATTTTAGATAGTGATATAGATAAAAATATTGAAGCTATTTTTACTACTAATGAAGAAACAAGTATGATTGGAGCTGAAAAAATAGATTTAAGTTCTTTAAAAGGTAAAACTATGATAAACTTAGATGGTTTTAATTCTGATACAATTCTTTTAGGTAGTGCCGGTTTTACTGATATAGATATTATTACTAATTATAGTTTCGAAGAAGAAAAAAGTAATTTCTATAAATTATCCTTAACAGGTCTAGAAGGTGGTCATTCAGGATTTGATATTGATAAAAATAGAGGGAATAGTATTAAACTTTTAATAGAATTTTTACTTTTAATTTCTGATATAAAAATAGCAAGTTTTAATGGTGGCAGTAAAATTAATGTTATACCAACTGATTCTGAAGTAGTATTTAGTACTAATATTAATATAGATGATTTACTAGATAAATATCTAAAGGAAAAAAAGAAAATATACAAAAATTTAGATATAACTAAAGAAATTATTAATGATGAAAAAAAATGTCTTTCTAATAGTGAGTCTTTGGAATTTATTTCTAGTATTAATAATTTAAAATCTGGAGTAATTAATAAAAATAAAAGAGAAGAAGTTACTACATCAAGTAATTTAGCTTTAATAGATTTAAGTAATAATCTAATTCAAATAGGACTTCGTAGTTCTATAGATAGTGAAGAAGAAAAAGAAATTAATTATCTAAAAGATTACTCTAATGAATATGGTTATAAATTTATAATAAGAGGTCATCAACCAGGATTTACTACTGATGAGAATAGTACTTTAGTAAAAAAAATGAAAGAAGCTTACTATAGAGTTAATAATAAATATCCACGTTTAGAATCACTTCATATAGCTGTAGAAGTAGGATTAATAAAAGAAAAAATTAAAGATTTAAATGTTGTTATTATTTCTCCAAATATAAGTGGAGCTCATTCTACAAAGGAAAAGGTGGAAATATCATCAATTGAAAGTTGTGATAGGTGGTTATTTGAGTATTTGACTAATAAAGAGATATAGATTTTTATCTCTTTTTTTGTTAAAATAAATTCTGGTGGGTGTTTATGAGAAGATGTGACGTAAATAGAGAAGATTTATCTCCTATGATGAGACAATATATGGAAATTAAAGATAAATATGATGATACTATTCTGTTTTATCGTCTAGGAGATTTTTATGAAATGTTTTTTGAAGATGCACTTACTGCCTCTCGTGAACTAGAAATTACTTTAACAGGAAGAAATAGTGGATTAGAGGAAAAAGTACCTATGTGTGGTGTACCTTTTCATTCATATCTTCCATACTTGGAAAAACTTGTTAACAAAGGATACAAAGTTGCTATTTGTGAACAGCTTACTCCTCCTGATAAAAAAGGAGTAGTAGAACGTGGTGTTACCTCAGTTGTAACAAAAGGGACTCTTATGGATGCTGAGACCTTAGATGAAAAAAGTAACAATTTTATAGGAAGTATTTATGATTTTAATCATTGCTATGCTCTTTGTTATACCGATATAACAACTGGAGACTTTTATGCAAAACTTATTGACTATAATATAGAAAAGATAATAAATGAAGTTGTAAAACTAGATTTAAAAGAAGTAATCGTAGATTCTAAAATAGATAGAAATATTGTAAGTACTCTAAGAGTTAACTATAATATTTTAGTTACTATATATAGTAATCTTACTGATAACTATAAAAACATTTATGAAGATGTTAGTGATACACGCCTTGTAACTTCAGCTAAGCAATTACTTTCTTATATTGAAGATACAAAGATGAAAGATTTATCTCACTTAAAAAAACTTGAAGTCTTAAAAAATAAAGATTATCTTAATTTAGATGTTCATACTAAAAGAAACTTAGAACTTGTAGAGACATTAAGACTGAAAGAAAGAACTTATTCTTTACTATGGCTTTTAGATAAAACTAAGACTGCAGGTGGAGGAAGGCTCTTAAAAAAATATATAGAGTATCCACTAATAAATGAAAAAGAAATTAAAAGAAGACAAAATCTTATTTCTACATTTTTAACAGAATTTATATTTAAAGAAGAATTAAGAGAACTGCTTAATAGTGTTTATGATTTAGAAAGATTATCTGGAAGAATAAGTTATGGTAATGTAAATGCAAGAGATTTAATTCAGTTAAAAAATTCATTAAAAGTATTACCTGATATAAAGAAGATATTAAAAGAAATAAACTATGATAGAGATTTAGATGAATTAAAAGAAGTATATGATCTATTAGAAAAAAGTATAAAAGAAGAAGTTCCAGTATCACTAAAAGAAGGGGGCATAATAAAACCTTTATATAGTAAAGAATTAGATAATTTAAGAAATCTTGCAAGTGGTGGTAAAGATTTTATCTTAGATCTTGAACAAAAAGAAAGAGAAAGAACTGGTATTAAAACATTAAAAGTTGGTTTTAATAAAGTTTTTGGATACTATATCGAAGTATCTAAAGGAATGAAAGATAAAATAAAAGATGAATATGGGTATGATAGAAAGCAAACACTTGCTAATAGTGAAAGATATATTACACCTGAACTTAAAGAAAAAGAGGATTTAATTTTAAATTCTGAGGAAAAAATTATTGCTTTAGAGTATAATTTATTTGTAGAAATAAGAGAACAAATAAAAAAATATATTTCAAGAATTCAAGAAGTGTCTAATATAATAAGTGAACTTGATGTAATTTTATCTCTAACAGTAGTTGCTGAATCTAATAATTTTGTAAAACCTGAAATTACTAAAGATAGAATTATTAATATAAAAAATGGAAGGCATCCAGTCGTTGAAAAAGTATCTAAGAAAGAGTATATTCCAAATGACGTGGTAATGGATGAAAAAACTAATATTTTATTAATTACTGGTCCTAATATGAGTGGTAAATCTACTTATATGAGAATGCTTGCAATAATTGTTATTTTAAATCAAATGGGTTCTTTTGTTCCTTGCGAAAAGTGCTCGCTTCCTATTTTTGATAATATCTTTACAAGAATTGGAGCCTCAGATGACTTAGTAAGTGGAGAAAGCACTTTTATGGTAGAAATGAAAGAAGCAAATAATGCTTGTACTAATGCTACTAAAGATAGCTTAATTTTATTTGATGAACTAGGAAGAGGTACAAGTACATATGATGGAATGAGTCTAGCAGGTGCAATTTTAGAATATATTCATAATAATATTAAGGCAAAAACATTATTTTCGACTCATTACCATGAACTAACTTCATTAGATAAAAAATTAAGAAATTTAAAAAATATTCATGTTTCAGCAAAAGAAGAAGATGACAAAGTAATATTTATGCATAAAATAAAAAAAGGCTCAGCTTCTAAAAGTTATGGTATTAATGTTGCAAAACTAGTAGGACTTCCAAGTGAAATAATAGATAGTGCTAAAGCAATATTAAGTACTTATGAAAATAAAAGTAACAAAAAAGAAGTATATAAACAAACTAGTTTTAATTTAGAATTTAATAGGGAATCTAAGATAGAAGAAAAAATAAAAAAAATAAATCCATTAGAGATTACTCCAATTGAAGCATTAAATATATTAAATGATTTAAAGAAAGAAATAGAAAATAATGAAAGTAAGTGATAATATGGGAACATTATATATTGTTGGAACTCCAATAGGTAACTTAAACGATATTACTAAAAGAAGTATAGAAACTTTAAAAAAAGTAGATTATATTTTATGTGAAGATACTAGAAATAGTATAAAACTTTTAAATTATTTTGAAATAAAAAATAAACTTATTTCTTATCATAAATTTAATGAAAATGAAAGAGTAGCTAGTATAATAAAAGATTTAAAAGATGGAAAAGATATTGCGCTTATTTCAGATGCAGGACTTCCTTTAATATCAGATCCCGGAGAAGTCATAGTAAAAGAAGCAAGAAAAGAAGGATTAAACATCATAAGTACTGGGGGTATTACAGCTTTTACTACAGCATTAAGTATAAGTGGCCTTAAAAGTGATATATTTTCTTTTTATGGTTTTTTTCCTAGAGATAATAAAGATAAGAAAAAACTTATCGAGGATATAAATAATTCTAATATTTTAACTCATATTTTTTATGAATCTCCTAAAAGAATTGTTAAAACTATAGAATATTTAAAAGATAATATAAATTGTAAAATTAGTATTTCTAAAGAACTTACTAAAATACATGAAAAAACTTACTATGGAACTATAGAAAAAGTACTCGAAGAATTAAAAAAAGATGATAAAGTAAATCAAGGTGAATATACTTTTATAATTGAAAAAGAAGATAAAAAAGAAACAAAAGAAGAACATATATCAATTGAAGCACTTTTAATAGATGAAATAGTAAAAAATAATATCTCACTTAAACAGGCAATAGACATTGTTAATAATAATAATGATAATTTAAGTAAAAAAGAAATATATAATGCTAGTTTAAACTTAAAAAGCATAGATCTTTAATTATTTATCTATGTTTTTATTTTATATAATAAAGAAAGGTGAGACTTATAATAAGAATATTTTTTAAAACTGAATAAAGATTTTCTTTTTATATCACTAAAGATATGAAAGGAGAATTTATGGCAAAACATAAAGTGGAAATTACTGGTATTAACACATCAGAACTTAAAACACTTACTAACGAAGAAATGTATGATTTGTTTGTAAAACTAAAAGAGGGAGACAGAACAGCTAAAGAAAAAATAGCAAATGGTAATTTAAAGCTTGTTTTATCAATACTAAAAAGATTTAATAAAAAAGATGAAAATATGGATGATCTTTTTCAAATAGGTTGTATAGGGCTTATGAAGGCAATAGATAATTTTGATTTATCATATAATGTTAAATTCTCAACATATTCTGTTCCTATGATACTCGGAGAAATAAGAAGATATCTAAGAGATAATTCAAGTATTAGAGTTAGTCGTAGTCTTAAAGATATATGTTACAAAGTATTAAATTTAAAAGATAAACTTACGATAGAAAATGGAAAAGAACCAACAAATAAACAGCTTGCAGATCTACTTGAAATAGATGAAAAAGAAATAGATATGGCTCTTTTATCACTAAGACCTACTGTATCACTTTTTGAACCTATATATAATGATGGAGGGGATACTATCTACTTATTTGACCAAGTAGAAGATAAGTCTCAAGATTATGATTTAGATACTAAAATAACTATAGATAAGGCCATTAAAAATTTAGATGAAAGAGAAAGAAATATATTAGAAAATAGATTTATAATAGGTAAAACTCAAATGGAAATTGCTAAAGAATTAGATATAAGTCAAGCTCAAATATCTAGACTTGAAAAAAATGCACTTCAAAAGATAAGAAAAAAATTATAATAGTTTTTTCTATTTTGACAAAGCAACTATTTAATAGTAATATTATATCAAGAGGAGAGTACTATGAGAAAACTTGATAAAAGAGATATCTACAATATATTAATAATCAATATTTTATTTTTTCTTATCTTAATAATAATTTTTTTTAATAGTCATGGAATCTATGGATCTAAAATGGATTTTTCTACTCAGCATTATATGATTCCTGATTACTTTAGGAAACTTTTTTACAGCACAAAAGAACTGTTTCCATCTTTTGCATTTAATCTAGGAGATGGACAAAATATTTATAATTTTTCATACTATGGACTTTTAAGCCCCATAATACTTTTATCGTATTTGTTTCCTTTTGTAAAAATGCTTCATTTTATGAATATAGTTCTTGTAATAATTATAATTTTAAGTATAATTTTATTTTATAAATTTATATCAGGATACACTGAAGATAAAAATATTAGGTTAATTTCAGGACTATTATTTTTGCTTTCTGCACCACTTATTTTTCATACACATAGACATATTATGTTTATTAATTATATTTTATTTTTACTTATTGCTTTATTTGGAGTAGAAAAGTATGTATATTTTAATAAAAAAGCACTTCTTATAATTAGTTCATTTTTATTAATTATGACTAGTTATTTTTTTTCAGTACCAGCACTTTTAGTTATATTTATATATGGAGTATATTTATTTATTAAAGAAAATAATAATTTATCTACAATTATAAATAAATCATTTAAACTAGGATTTACATTAATTATCCCAGTACTAATGTCAATGGTTTTAATACTTCCATCATTTATGGCAATTTTAAATAGTAGATTTAGTGGAGCTAAAACTTCAATACTTAGTATGCTTATACCAGAGCTTTCATTTAATAATACGTTGTATTATCACTATTCAATGGGACTTACTTCTATTTTTATATTTGCTATAACATACTTTTTATTTAACAAAGAAAAGGAAAATAACTTTTTAAGCATTTTATTTTTAGTATTAATATTTATACCAATTATCAATTATCTTTTAAATGGATTTATGTATTTAAATGGTAAAGTATTTATACCATTTATTCCACTAGGAATACTTTTAATTACATGCTTTTTAAATAAATTAAAAGAAAGTAAACAAAACTATTATTTACTCTTCTTTATAGCTCTTTTAATAAGTTTGTTGGGCTGTTATGATTTTCACCTTCATAAAAGTCTTAAACAAGCTGACTTATACTATGTAATTGATTTTACACTTATGATTGCAATTATTCTTTTAATAAAAAGAAACAAAAAATTTATGTATCTATTCTTAATCTTTCCATTATTTATATGTATAAGCTCTAACTTTATAGATAATTTTGAAAAGAAAAGAGTAATTAGTAATCAATATAATAGTGAGATAAAAGAAAATATAAAGAAAATAAATAATAATGATTCAAACCTTTATAGGACTCTTGATGAAAGTTTAAGTTTTCAAAATGCTAATAATATTAGAAATATTAGTGAATATAAAAACACTATGTATTCCTCACTAACTAATAAGAACTATAAAATATTTACTTGGAATTTATTTGAAAAAGAAAATCCATATCGAAATGATGCTATATTTAGTGATAATACTAATATTTTATATGATACATATATGGGATCTAAATATTATATTTCAAAAGATAATAAAAATATATTAGGATATAACAAAGTATATGATGGTAAATATAAAATATATAAAAACGATGATGTATTTACTATAGGATATGTAAATCACAATTTAATGAGTGAACAAGAATTTAACAAGCTTAAATATCCATATAACATTGAAGCTAT
>CAJONL010000146.1 GCA_905235875.1 uncultured Bacilli bacterium | reverse complement strand
ATACTGGGATTAGTACAATTTTGTATTACATGTCCGTGGATTATGGTATGTCCTAGAACAATAAAAAACATAGAAACGATTCTCATTAATTCAAAATTTGATTTTTTTTCTTTAACCATATAAATAAGAGTCCTTTCATTGAACCCTTTCTATTCTTATATAGATTATACCTTATTATTATATCTATTTTCAAGTTTTTTAATTATTTAATTTAAGTTTATATTCATTTTATGTTATAATATTTTTATAATTATTAATTAGAAGGAGGATTATATATGGAACTTAAAGGAAGTAAAACAGAAGAAAATTTAATGAAAGCATTTGCTGGTGAATCACAGGCGAGAAATAAATATACTTATTTTGCTAGTAAAGCTAAAAAGGATGGCTTTGAACAAATTGCAGCAATTTTTTTAGAAACTGCTGATAATGAAAAAGAACATGCTAAAATGTGGTTTAAAGAATTAAATGGAGGAAGTGTTCCTTCAACTGAAGAAAATCTTCTTAGCGCAGCAGAGGGAGAAAACTATGAATGGACAGATATGTACGAAGAATTTGCTAAAGTTGCAGAAGAAGAAGGTTTTGATAAAATAGCATATAAATTTAGAGCAGTAGCAGCTATTGAAAAAGAACATGAAGAAAGATATAGAAAGCTTCTTGATAACGTAAAAGAAGATTTAGTATTTTCAAAAGATGGAGACAGAATTTGGAAATGCCGTAACTGTGGTCATATAGTTATTGGTAAAAAAGCTCCAGGTGTTTGTCCGGTATGTGACCACCCTCAAAGCTATTTTGAAATTAAAGCAGAAAATTATTAAAATTTTATAAAGTGTCAATTATATAAATGTTATTATTGATACTTTTTTTATTTGATGATAAAATGATATTAGTAATATAATAAAGGTGAAAATATGAAAGTATTAAGTAATAAATTATGCATAATTGTTTTAGCTATTATATCAGCGCTTATTATCATTGCTTTGACTCTTAAGAATAGTTTTGCTATTGATAATTATAAGCCGAATACACCTATTATCACAAGTTTTGCACCTAGTTCTATTGAACCTAATGCTCTAACTTTAACAATTAATCCAAATAATAGTGGTAATAGTTATTTTGTTAATGTTATCAATTTAACACTTAATAGAAAGGATAATTATATTCCTAAGTTTCCACTTACATATCAAAGGTTAATTGATAGAAAAGAGTATGTTATTATAGCTAGGGTTTGCGAAAAAAGAAATAATGAATATAGATGTTCTGATTACACTAGTCCTTATAAAGCAACAGCTACTAATAATCAATATGGCGGTGGTTCAACTGAAGTTGTAGTTAATACTCCAATAATAAGTAGTGCAGTTTCTAAAGAAATTGGTAAAGTTACTTTAAACTATAAATCTAATGGCAATATAAGCGGTATGGAAATAGTTAACGCTACAGATAATGTTACAAAAACTACGAATGATAAAAATACTTATACCTTTTCAAATTTAGAGGCTGGTAAAACATATAATTTTAAAATCAGAGCTTATTTAAATAAAGATGGAAAAGTCTATTATAGTAATTATACTAACTTGGTAAGTGTGAAAGTATTAAATCTAAATGTTAAAACACCTCTTATAACAAGCTTAAAGTCTTTATCATCTACTAGTGTTCAATTATATTTTAGTAAGGATAAGAACAGTAATATTCAGGTTTATAATGCAACAGATAATAAATATGTAAATGTTGGTAATAAAGATAATTATGTTTATAATGCTTTAACTCAAAATAAAACTTATACATTTAAAGTTAGAAGTTATGCTATAATTAGTGGTAAAACATATTACACTTCTTGGTCAGCAGGTAAAAGTATAAAAACTATGACTTATAAAGCGGAAATTGAAGGCAAAGTTAAAAAATTAACTAAGTATTCTAGCTATAAACTTACTAAGACTTATTCAAAAAGTAATGTTAAGAAAATTGCAACACTTAAAAAAGAAAGTAAATATAAGATTCTTCAAGCATTTTGTTTTGATGGTACTAACTATCTTGTTCAATATAAAAAAGAAAATGATGATAGTGATAAATATGGTGGTAAAATTAAAGTATTCTCTAAAACTGGTAAGTTAATTAAAAACTCTAGTGTATATGGAGATTTGGGCCATGCTAACGGGATGACTTGCCATAAGAATATATCTAAGATTTATTCAGCTAATAGAGGTGTCAAAACAACTAATCCTAGTAAAAAATACGGTAAAAAATTAATGGTAATTGATAAAAAAACTTTAAAAAAAGAAAAGTTTATAACCTTATCTGACTATATTAATGCTATAGCATATGATGATATTAATGATTTATACTATGGAACTTATGGTAGAGTAAGACTAATGGTATATAACAACAAATTTAAAAAGACAAAAACCTATAAAATTAATTTAAAAAGTAGATATGCACATACACAAGCATCCGGAGCATATCATGGGGTATTATTTCAAGTATATATAAAAGCGTCAAAGAAAAATACAAATTATATTCAACTTTATAGAATGAGTGATGGTGCTTATCTTGGAACATATAGATTTAACATGGATAATACGGAACTTGAAAGTGTTCTAGTACAAGATGGTTATCTGGTATTTTTAGTTAATCATAAAGGAGATGGAAAGCATTATATATATAGATCTACTAGTAAAGTTGCAATACCTTAGAAAGGAATTAATATGACAAAGAAAAGAGAAGATTATTTAAATTGGGATACATATTTTATGGCATTAGCTCATTTATCAAGTATGCGAAGTAAAGATCCTTCTACAAGAGTTGGTGCTGTAGTTGTATCAAATGATAATAGAATTCTTTCAATTGGATACAATGGTGCTCCAAATGGATTTAATGATGATGAGTTTCCTTGGGCAAGGGAAGGGGAACCTTTAGATACAAAGTATTTATATGTAGTACACGCTGAAAGAAATGCAATTTTGAACTTTAGAGGAATAAAAAGAGATTTAGAAAATGCTAAAGTATATGTTACACTTTTTCCATGTAATGAATGTGCAAAAGAAATTATTCAGTCTGGTATAAAGGAAGTTATATATGTATCGGATAAATATAAAGAAACAGATGGGGTAATATCATCAAAAAGGTTATTTGATGCATGTGGAGTAACATATAGAAAATTAGATAAAGAGAACTTTAAAAAAATAGAAATAGATATAGAAAAAGTATAATGATTATTAAACTTGAACTTTATAGTAAATTAATAGTTTTTCGTGTAATTTTTTAATTAATTTTAAAAAAAGTATTTCTTATTTTGAAATTAATGATATAATGGTAATAAGATATGATAGTATTGCACATTTAAGGAGTGAATGACGTGAAGCAAAAAGTAAAAAAGTTTTTATCCAATAATAAATCAATCATTTTAACTTGCGTTGTTATTTTTGTTTTAGCTATTGGTTTAGTTTTTAGTTCTAGTTTTGCAGAAGATGATATGGCCACTAGGACTTTATATAGAAATCAATACTTTTTAAGCGATTCAGAAATGAGTGATACTGTTTTATCAACAAGTCCAACAGGAACAACAAACTTTACGCATGGCCCAGGTCCAAATGGTGAAAAGTTTTTAGGATTTGCTTTGAATAAGGATGGGGTTGTTAAATATGCTTCAGTAGACGCTGCTGCTAAATCGCAAGAAGAAGTTTTGTATTCAGTATATGAAGGAGTAAATGAAAACGTAACATTCGTTAATTTAGATGAGGATACAGGGAAACCAATAAGTGGTTCTGAATTTAAACTAATTGGCCAAGAATTCGAAGCTGTTAGTGTAAGCGACAAGAGTGGAAAAGTGGAATTTTATAATGTTCCAAATGGTAAATATAAACTAATAAACACAAAGGCAAGTGGCGATTACACTAAATTAAAAAAAGAAATAGAAATCAAAGTTGGAGGATAAATTTTTTAATAGTTTTTATAATTAATATAAGAAGCAAGTTTTTACTGCTTTTTTTATATTGAAATAATATGGGTGGTCACATGAAAATATATATAATGGGTTCAACTGGAGTAGGTAAGACATATCTTTCTAAAAAATTAAGTAAAAAATATAATATAAAAACTTATGAACTAGATAGAATAGTGTATGATCAAGAAAATATATCAGTTCATCGAAGTGATGAAGAAATAAAAAAATCTTTTAATGAAATTATAAATAAAGATGATTGGATAATCGAGGATATAGGAAGACAAAGATTTAAAAAAGGAAGAGAAATGTGTGATAAAATCTACTATATTAAAAAATCTAAATATAAAACTTATAAACAAATGATGAAGAGATGGAATAAACAAAGAAAAGATTTAGAAGATTATAATATAAAACCAACTGTTAAAAATTTATTTAAACAGTTAAATGACGTAAGAGTATATAAAAAGTTAGAAAAAGGTTTATTAAAAGAACTAAAAGCATATGAAGATAAGCTAATAATAATTAATAAACTTAATTCTAATTAAGTCATTAAAACTTGCAATATATACTATTTTTATAGTATACTATGAGCGTAATTAACAAGGGGACTAAGTAGTATGAAAAAGAATATGAAAAGTATCATTAAATATATATTTATCATTGCAATTATAGTGGGTATATGTGTTTTACCTGCCCTTTATGCATGGATAAATATTTATGCTAATAAAGATCCTTATGCTAATACTGGTAATATTCCTGTGGCAGTATCTTCATATGATAAAGGTACTTATCTTAATGGTAAACATATTAATAGTTCACTCGAAGTTATGAATAACTTAAAAGATAGTAAAAGGCTAGATTTTAAAATAATAAATAGTCCAGATGATGCTACAGAAGGAGTAGAGTCTGGTAAATATTATGCTGCGATTATCTTTGAAAAAGACTTTACTAAAAATATGTATAATATAGATAAATCACTTAATAATGACAATACTTCTATTACATATTATACTAATACTAAGAAAAACTCAGTAGCTTCTAAGATAACAGATACTGCTGCTTCAAATGTACTAGAGTCTATTAACAATAAATATATTGAAACAGTATTTAGTACTTTCTTTAATGATTCCAAAGATTTAAACGATAATTTTAAAGATAAAAGTGCAGTAAACACTGCTGTAAGAGAACTTACTAAATTAAGAAATGATCTTAATGGTTATGATAAAACAGTTAAGTTATTTTTAGATAATAGTTCTTCTTTAGAAAATTCTATTACTAATACTAAAAAAAGTTTTAATAGAGATAGAGTAAATAGTCAAAAAGATATAGATAATGCTATAAATGATATTAGTGATGCAAGAAATGTTATTAAAAATATTTCTAAAAATATAGATAATAGTCTTAGTAATTTAACTAAAGATATAAATAGTTTAGATAAGAGTATAAATGAATTAAAGGGTGCTAGTGACGATAATTCTAAACAAAAAATATTAAATGATATAAATAATAAATCAGATAATATTTTGACAGTATTAGAAAAGCTTTTAAATATAGTACCAAAAGATAGTAATTCTAAGATAGCTAAATCATTAAGGGATAATCTTGAATTAATGATAAAAACTAATAAAGATATAAAAAAATCTGGTAATGATATTAATACTTTACTTAAAGATATCGAAGTTTTAAAAGGGTTAAATAATAATAGTTTATCTCCTAATTTTAAGACATTAATGTCTGAATTTGATAATACTTTAGAACTTACAAAACCAATTATTAAAAGTGGTAAAGTTATGATTGATGATATTGATCCAGTACTTGATTCTTCTTTAAAGGCAACAACTAGCGTTGATTCATCAATGACAAGACTTGAAAAAATATTAAGTTTATCTGTAGAAAGACTTGATGAAGTATTAAATAAAGTAAAAAAAGCTAAAATAGATGAGAAGGCTAAAATATTAATAGATTTTCTTGATGGTGATCCAGATTCATATAGTAAATTTTTTGCTTCACTTGTAGATGTAAAAATTAAAAAGATTTATAAAGCTGATTCATATGGTATGGCAATGACTCCATTTTATTCAGTACTTGCTATTTGGGTAGGTGGAGTAATACTTGTATCAGTATTAAGTTTAGATTCTAATAAAAAGAAATATAAAAATAAAAGTGAAGGATATATTTTCTTTAGAAAGTTTGTACCATTCTTAATTCTAGGACAAATTCAAGCACTTATTATAGTACTTGGAGATATATTTTTATTAGATATTTCACCTGTTCATCCATTTTTAATTTTTATATCAGCTGCTGTTACTAGTTTAGTATTTATGATGTTTATCTATTCACTTGCTATATCATTTGGCGATATAGGTAAAGGTATAGTGGTAGTAATAATGGTACTTCAAATAGCAGGTTCAAGTGGTTCATTTCCTATAGAAATACTTCCAGATATTTTTAATAAGATTTATAAGTTTTTCCCATTTTCATACGCTATAAACGCTATGCGTGAAGCATTATGTGGAATTTATAAATATGACTTTATAATATATTTATTACAACTTTCTGTTTTCTTTATTATAGGAATTATAATAGGACTTGTAATAAGACGTCCGTTTACTAATATAAATAATTTCGTAACTGAAAAGTTAGAAGAAACGGAGGTATTATAATGGCTACTAAAAAGAAAAGTAATAAGTATGAAAAAGTATATAGTGAGTTATTAGAATTTATTATAAATCTTCATGAAAGAAATAAAAAGCGTATAAAATATGGAATAATTTTTCTATTTATATTACCTATAGTTCTTATACTTATTCGCTATTTAACTGATGGGGATAAAGTAGTATTTCTTATTATTTGGGTAATAATAATGTTTCTTTTAGCTGCATATTTAATTGGAATAGAATACCTTGATGAAATGATAAAGAAAAAATTAAGTGATATAACTGATAAAGAAGTAGAACTTGATAGTATTCTTGAAGATTCAAAGTTAAGAAAAAAGATGGAAGAGTTTCGCAACCTTAAGGGTAAAGGAGGTTCGAAATGAAAAATATTATAAAGATTGTAAAAAATGATTATAACAAGTTAACAAAAAATGTTGTAGCATTAGTAATTATTATGGGTCTTTGTATAGTACCATGTCTTTATGCTTGGTTTAATATTTTTTCAAATTGGGATCCATATGAAAAAGATGCTACAAGTCATATTCCAGTAGCGGTAGCAAATGAAGATGAGGGCGCTGAAGTACTTAATCTATATATAAATGTAGGTGAAAAAATAACTGCTGCTCTTGGTGCTAATAAAGATATTGGTTGGGTTTTTGTAAAAGATAAAGATTTGGCAGTTAAAGGAGTAGAGTCTGGAAAATATTATGCAGCTTTAGTAATACCAAAAGATTTTAGCTTAAATGCTTTAAGTTTTAAAGATGGAAAACTAGATAATCCTGATCTTGAGTATTTTGAAAATGAAAAGAAAAATGCTATTGCTCCGAAAATAACTGGAAAAGCAAAGAGTGCAGTAGCTGAAGAAATAAACAAAGCTTTTGTAGAAACAATTGCTAAATATGCATCAGAAGCTACTAAAGTAGCAGATTCTGCAGGATTAAATCCTAATATAATGTTTGATGATCTAGGAGATCGTATGAGTCTTTTAAGTGAAAGATTAAAAGATAGTATAGTAACAATAAATGCTGTGTCTTCTTTAGCAGAAGTTTCAAATGATTTATTAAAAGTATCAGATAATTTGATTAGTGATGCAGAAAAAACTGTTAAAAATGGTGAAAAAGTATTTGATAATAGTTCTAAAAAATTACCAAAAGTAAATAATAGTACTGCTAGTGATTCTGTAAAAAATGAGATATCTACTTTAATAAAAGATTTAAAAGAAATAGATAAGGATTTATCTAACATTAAAGATGATAAAGATGCATACAATAAATTTTATAATGAAATGCTTGAAAAAAGAATAAAGCTTATTGATAGTATGAAAAAGTCTTCTGATGAAATAACAAATATTTTATCTAAGTTAGGCTTTAACTCACTTGAAAAAAGATTTAAAAATATATCAAATAGATTAGATAATATATTAAATAAATTAAAGAAATTAGAAAAAGCTGATGATAGTAATTGGGATCAAATAAAAAATAATATTAAAAGTATCATTAGTGATATAGATTCTATTACAAGTGAGTTAAACAATACTAAAAAAAGTATTGATAATAATCTTGATGATAGTTTAAATAAAGCAATTAGTAATGCCAAAAATTCTATAAAGGATGTAAATAATTCTTTATCTAATACTTATAGTAATCTTGATGGATTAAGTAAAGTTTTAAATAGTTATGAAAATACTTTAGGTTCTCTTCAAGGTAATTTAGATGATACAATTTCTAATATTACTTTTATTAGTAGAGACCTAAATACACTTTCTGGATTATTCAAAGAAATTGCTAATAGTAATGCAATAAAAGATGTTAATGTTTTAACAACAGATAATTCTGAAGTAATAGCATCTTATTTAACATCACCTGTAAAAATGAAAACAAAAACAGTTTATAAAGTAAAAAATTATGGATCTATAATGGCTCCATTTTATACAATACTTGCACAGTGGGTAGGAGCTTTACTAGCAACAGTTCTTATTAAAACAAAAATTAAAAGAGATAAAAAATATAAGACATATGAAAAATTCTTTGGAAGATATGGAATATTCTTATTTATAGGACTTGCTCAGGGATTAATAGTTTCATTAGTAGATGTTTTATATATAGGAATTCAGTGTCCACATCCAGTATTATTTGTTTTAGCAGCTTGTGTAATAAGTTTATGCTTTACAATGATTAATTACGCACTGGTATTTGCTTTAGATAATATTGGTCTTGCACTTGCAGTTATAATTTTAGTGTTACAAGTAGCAGGATCAGGTGGTCTGTATCCAGTCGAAGTATTACCTAAAGTTTTCCAAAAATTATATCCATTTATGCCTTTTCATTATGCACTAGATGCAATGAAAGAGTGTATATGTGGTATGTATCGTTATACTTATATAAAAAGTTTAGGTGTTTTATTACTATTTACTATAGTATTTTCTTTACTTGGATTATTACTATATAAACCTGCTTTAAAGTTAAATGAACTAGTTGATAATAGTAAAAAAGAACTAAATAAAAATATTTAATCAATAGTTAGCAAGGAGTTTAAAACTCCTTTTTTATGTAAAGTTTTATATAATTAATGAAATAGTATGGAAAAAAAATAAAAATTGAGTTAGACTTTAGTTAGTATATAGAACATAAGGGAGGAATTATATATGAAAAGTAATGATAGAAGTGCTAGAATTATCGGAGTTATTGCACTTGTAGTTGGGGTACTTGGTTTATCACTTGGATTTGCCGCTTTTTCACAAACACTTACAATTAAGTCGTCAGCTGAAGTGAATCCAGATGAAAATATT
>CAJONL010000145.1 GCA_905235875.1 uncultured Bacilli bacterium | reverse complement strand
CATCCTTTTTATTTCTTAAATTAATTAATTTGTTGTAAGTTCCAAAAAACCATAAAACTAGAACTACAAGTATTGCACCAACTATAATTAATGCAGTCATGTTATCATCTCCTTTCTATAATTATACTACTATAAACTTACAATAAGCAAGTAATATTAAAACAAATATTTTATTTAAAATCACGAATTAAGGTTGAAGCTTTAAAATAGTATTTCCCGTTCGGAGTTACATCAAAGAAAAATTTATCTTGATGATTAGTAGGATTACCATAATAATATTTATTTCCTACTAAATTTGCTTGCATTTTTGAATAAGATACAGTAAGTGTTAAAAGTTTTCCAGCTTGAGTTTTGCTGACATCTGTAACTTTAAGAATTCCATTATTTTTACATGAATAATCTTTTTTCATTGAAACAAATATACTTTGATCCTTAATATATCTAAATACATAACTATCACTATATGGACCAGTACATGTTCCTATTTTTAAATCATCTATGTTTAAAAATGAATAATCAATCTTCATATTAAATATTTCTTCTGATCTAATATTGAAATCAGATACAGGTATATAGTAAGCAACTCCATCTTTAGAAGAACCACACTTACCTTTCCAAGATGAATTCCAAGCAATGCTATTACAATTTATTTTACCTAAATCATTTACATCAAAACTATTTAAAGTAATACTCATTCTTGTAGTAGTTGCAAGTTTTTCTTTAGTAATTTCTCTTAGATTACCAAATAAATTTTCATGTTCCATTGAATTATTTAAAAATCCTGTGTAATAGTCTCTATTTTCATTATATACTTTACTTAGTATTTCTTTAGGTGAATCTTTAACTTCAGGATACTTAGTTTTATCTTCTTTTTCTTCTTCTTTTTTTACTGTATTACTACTGTCATTATTAATTGCATTAAATATTAAAAGTACAAATAAAAGTACCATTACTACCATAAAAAGTATAATTAAAGGTCTAAAACTTCTTAGTTCCATAAAATCCTCCTTATTATTATTATAAAATATATTTTTTAAAAAAAATAAAATAATTTAATAAATGTGTATTATTTTACTTATATTTTACATAATAAAAATGGTGATAACATGGATATAGATATTAGAAAAAGTATAATAAGTAAAATAAAAGATGATGACGAAAACTCTTTAATCCAAACAATTGATGAAACAGTAATTTCTAATAATGAACTAGCTTTACCAGGGCTTGGTGTAATTCTAGAATTATTTTGGCAAAACTTAAATAGAGATAATAAAGAAAACATTGCAAGAATTATAAAAGCAAACTTAAGATAGTGAACACTTATTTTTTTATTTCTACTATGGTAACTCCTGAATTAAACATATCTGTTTTATAACTTTTAACATATTTATTTGTTTTTAAAAAACTATGTACCGCATTTTTTAGTATATACTCTCCTTTACCATGAACTACTTTTATAATACTATTTTTAAGCATAATATTATCACATATAAATTCATTTAATAATATAATAGCAGACTCTTTATTCTCACCATGTAAATCTATGGATGGTATATTTTTAAATAAAAAATAACTATTTATCATTTTCATCCTCCAATTTTATAGCTAATATGTATCCCCATAGAAAGGATAAAAGAAGTGTAAATAAATATGAAAAGCTAAAAGTAATGCTTTTAAAGTTTATTATTAGTATTACAATAGAAGATAATATTAAACCTAAATATAAAATAGATATAAAACTATTATATTTATTAAATAAATAATATAGTAATTTAGATGTTAGTATAATACCTACAATAATACCAAATACAAATAAAATAAGAGTTATAACATTATTAAAATTAAAATCTAAAACTAATTCTTTTATGTAATCGTATTTATTTAAAGATACCATATAACTAGAAATAGGAATACCAGGTATTAAAATAGTTAAACCTATCAAAAGTCCTATTAAAAATCTAATTATAATAGAAGATGGTAATATAAAGTTTAAATAGTTACTTAATACAAAGTACAAGATAATTACTAATATAAATGAGAATAAGAATATAAGTATATTTTTAATATTATATTTAATATTAGAATTACGATAATTAATAATAAAACCACCAATTAAAAGTCCAATAAATAAGACTATGGTATGATTATAAAAATTACTAAGGAAATAATTTATAACATGTGGACCTCCGAGTAATCCAGCAATAATTCCTATCAAACAAGGCATAACAAACAAGTAAAATTTCTTATTATTTTTTTTAAAAATATTATTTACTCCATCTATAAAATTATGATAAAAACTTAAAGAGGCCATAACACTTCCAGAAGATAATGAAGATATTAAACTAGATATACCAATAATTAATCCTTTTACTAATGATAAAAAATTATTTCTTGAACTCATATTAATCACCTATTAAAATAATAATATCAAAATTTACTAAAAAATAAAAGTAAAAAGAAATAGATTAAAATTAAAATGGTCTATTTCTTTTTTATAAATTATATTCTAATTACTATAATAATGATTTATTACATTAGTTCTATATACAGCATAATAT
>CAJONL010000144.1 GCA_905235875.1 uncultured Bacilli bacterium | reverse complement strand
TTTTTTACTAGTTTTAGAACTTTTCTTTGTTTCATATCTTTTTTCAGGATTTTCTTCTAATTCCTTAACTTCTTCATAGAAGTTATAACTTGCTACATAGTAATATGGTACTAACCAGAAATATAATAGTCCAAATGTGAAAATTCCAACAAATGCCCATCCAAGAAAGCTAAAGTTAAATATTACAAAATCAACTTTATGATCTTCCATTAAATCCATACTTCTTTCAAAAATTTGGAATAATGGCATATCTTTATTTTCATATAAAACGTAGTAAACTTGTGAGAATGAAATCATAAGAACTATATAGAATGCTAATATAGCTGTACATAATATAACTCCTATTAAAATCATTGTCGCAGATAATGTTGGGTTAATATCAGCTTGATAACTTGTAAAAACTGTTAATGATTTAAATGCAATTGTTTCTAATATTGTGCATAAAACTGTAAAAGCTGTTATTATTATTGTTACAGCAGAGCTTTTCCAAAATAAATCAGTTCTACTAAATAAATCTTTGATTTCTGGTTTTTTATCTTTAGCTATTTTAACAACAATTTCAACAAGTCCCATATAAAGTAATCCCATAATGATAATATTAAAGAATATATTCATATTTTCATTATAGATTAATTTAGATGTTCCTGAAAAAATCCCTTCAATTAGTGAATAAATAAGAATTGCAATAATTATAATGGTATAATTGCCTTTTAGCTTTTTTAAAGCTTTTTCTTTCATTTTTTTTATTTTCATTTCGATTCCCCTTTTCTATTATACATTATATCATAATTTTATGTTTTTTTTTACTTTTTTTTACTAATTGATATTCCATCACCAATATCATAAAAATTTGTAGTAAATTCACTATTTTCTTTTAAAAATATTTTATAATTAATTATTTTTTTTACTAATGCTTTTAAGTTCTTACTTTTTATATTTTCCACATTGCTAGTTAACCCATGAAAATTCAAATTATCTGTTATTATACATCCATTTTTATTTAGGTTTTTTTTAAATTTTTCAAAAAATTTTATATTTTGGGCTTTAGCTGCATCAATAAATATTAAATCAAATTTACCTTTAATATCTATTTCTAAAGCATCTGCAAGTATTATATTAATCCTATTATTTAAGTTAAAATCATCTATATTTTTAACTGCTTTTTTGTATCTTTCTTCATCTCTTTCAATTGTAACTATATTTATATTTTTATCTATTAAGGCCATCTTTATTGAAGAATACCCAATTGCTGATCCTATTTCTAATATATTTTTTACGTTTTCATCTTTTATATATTTTTCTATAAATTTTATACCATCTTTTTGTATTATTGGTATATTATTATCCAAAGCATACTTTTCTATTTTCTCTATGCTGCCCATAGTCCTTCACTTTTTAATTTAGCTATTGTTTGATTATGTCCATTAATATTTTTATTAAAGTATACTTTTCTTTTAGTATCAGCCACAAAATAATAGTAGTCACTTGGAGTTGGATTTAATGCAGCATCTAATGAAGATAAACTTATACTCGAAATTGGTCCTATTGGAAGGCCTCTCATAGTTACACATCTTGTATTATATCCATTACATGCAGTTAATTCTTCTTTTGTTAGTTTTTCAGATAGTGTTTTTTTAGCTGCATAATATGTTGTAACATCACTTCCTAATGATATTCCTTTATTCAATCTATTATAGAAAACACTTGAAACTAATGCCCTATCTTCACTTGTTACAGCTTCTTGTTCGATAAGTGATGCTAGAGTTATAATTTGATGTATATCATATTTACTATTTTGAAATTTATCTTGATAATTTTTAAGTTTTTCTTTTGTATTATCTAACATTTTTTTAATTATTTTCTCAGCACTTATATTCTTCTTCTCAAAGTGATATGTGTCTGGAAACAAATATCCTTCTAGTGGATAATATATATTTTCATTATAGATACTATCTGTTAAGAACCAATAATCACTTTGAACTGTTTTTATAAATTCCTTATTTGTAACTTGATTTATAAAGTCTTTCGAAGATATATTAGTCTTTTGTTCGACAATTTTTGCCATTCCGGCAATATTTAATCCTTCTCTAAATGTTAATTTGATTGTATTATTCTTTTTATTATTTTTATCTCCTAATACCTTTACTATTTCAGATACACTCATAGCTTCATTTAATTCAAAGTCCCCTACAGTAAGCTCTTTTGGTGTAACTAATTTTAAATAAAGTTTATAAAATGATACTGATTTTATTAAGTTGTGTTTTTTTAATTTATCTGCAATATTATAGTAATTGTCACCTTTATCTATTGTTATTACTACTGGATCAGTTTTAGAACTAACTGGACTTGTTTCAAATTTATAAATTCCTATTAATATTAAAAATAAGGTTATTATTAATACTAGTAAAAAGAGTAAGAATTTACTCCATGAAAACTTACGAACTTTTTTCACAGTAAATACCTACTCTTTATTTATTATCAGCAGGATTACTAGCTGATTCAATTTGTGATTGCATTTCGTTTAAGATTGTTTCAATTATTGTCCATTCTTTTTCAGTTTCAATTGGTTTTAAAGGTAGTGCAGCAAATTCATTATCATCATCTGATTTAAGATCTTTTGGATCATAGATTGAAGCATATACTTTTGTATTTCCTTCATCATCAATAGAATGGTCAGTATAAACTATATAATGTTTTTTAGTCTCTGGAGATTCAAATAAGAAAAGTGCTTCACAGTCTAATTGTCTTCCTTCATCATCAATTGCTTTAAATTTTACAACTTCATTATTATCCATATTTTTCACCCTTTCATTTTATCTAAATATGTTTGTAAAATAATATTAGCCGCTAAAGAATCGATTTTTTGTTTTCTTTTTTTTCTCGACATATCGGCTTTTATCATATACCCTGAGGCTTCTTTTGTAGATAGTCTTTCGTCTTGAAGTTCTACTTCAATGTTAAATTTTTCTTCTAACATTTTTTTAAACCCTATTGTTTCTTGAGCTCTAGGGCCTACCGAACCATTCATATTTAGTGGATAACCTAATATGAATTTTTCAATAGGTTCTTTTTCCACAATAGTAGCAAGTTCATTAAGTGCTTTTTCATAACTTTTTTCTTCAAAATGAACTGTGCCATAGG
>CAJONL010000143.1 GCA_905235875.1 uncultured Bacilli bacterium | reverse complement strand
TATTAGTGCTAACTGAATATGATGAACCTGCACTAGTACCAGTTGTAGCGCCATTCGTATCACCCCATCCAACAGAAGTGTAACCAGCATTTGGTGTAATAGAAGGAAGTGTTACATTACAACTTGTAGAATCATATGTAACAGAACAAAAACCTACATTTTCTCCCGTTGTTGTACCAATTGCAGTAACATTTGCACCTTTATTGTATGATACATTAAACTGGTAAACACTATAAAGAGTTGTATAACCAGACTTAGCAGCATCTGCAACAGTTAAAAAAGAACCATCTGTATTTTCTGGACAATTTGCAGTTTGTGAATTTCTTAAACATTTCCATGTAGAGCCACCTGGACCTGATGTAGGAGTAAAATTAGTTTGTCCTGTACTACTTGTAGAAAGTACTGGATCACTCATTTCACCATTACTTGTAAACCATTGATTTCTATAAATTGTAGGTGAATTAGTATAACCAGCAGCATATGAAATAGATACAAAAGAGCATAAAAATCCTATACAGAAAAATGCAAATATAAAAGTTTTTAACTTGTTTTTTAAAAAATATTTAAAATTCTTCATTATTTAACATCCTTTTAGTATATATATCATTCCATTCATTCTATTATTACCTATTTTAATTTTATTTATTTTCTAATACTATGTCAAGTATTCTTAAGTTTATTAATAATTTAATAGACTAATTTTACATAATTTTCAATGAAAAAAGATACTTAATTACAAGTACCTTTTATTTTAACATCAGAAATAGTCTTTAAATATTTTGTTACCAAAGCTTTATTATCTATAGTGATTCCTATTTTTAAAGCTGACTTACTTTTTCCTGGGCAAAATGCTTTATAATAATTTAATGATTTACCATCAAATTCTATAGCATCCAAGTCATTTAAAGAATCATCTTTTAAAGTAATCTTTTGTCCCCCGTTTATCAAATCAATTCCTTTATCTATTTTATTACCATTATCATAATAATAAACAGTATAATTAAGATTAGATTCCACTACAAACGGAAGAACTATAGCAATATATTTATTTTCTACTACATAAATATATCCATCAAAATCTATATCCATATCTTTTTTTACTTCATAAGATACTCCCCCATCTATAGTATCTATAAGTTTATCATCTAAATATACTTCAAATCTATATGTTGTAGCATTACTAGACTTATTCTTATTTCTAACTATACTAACATCATGATTTTGTTCACTATAAGCTAGTTTAATATTCTTAGTACAGGATAAATCAGTTTTATCTTTGCATACCATTCCATTCAAACCAAAAGTATTTCCTTTAATAAGTGAACTTGACTCTGGAGGATTAGAAGTAAAAGTGCTCTTATCCGGAGCATTAAAAAATCTAGTATAAGCAAAATAACCTAAAATTATCAAAAATATAATTAAGATTAATTCTACAACAATTGTACTAACATTTTTTTCTTTTTTATTCTTTTTCATAGTAAACCTCAAAGTTATTATAATCCATATTTTTAGTTTAGTTAATAAAATATAATAAATAAAAATAATATTTACAACCTAATTTTACATATTTAAATCCTTTTTAAATATTTTTCATTATTATCTTTTAGACATATATACCCAAATTTAGTTAATATAAAAGTACTATTATTATGAGGTTCCTTTTTTAAACAAGTTATATTAACCCCTTTTTTTAAAACTGCATTGCTACTTCTTTTAGCACTAACCAAATATTTCCTATCTTTCTTTTTTATATCTTTTACTTTTTTTATTTTATCATTTATACTTGGTCCTTTTCTTATATTCATTTCATATAAAGTTTTATATTTAATTTCTTTCTTTTTATTATTTCCACTTTTTTCTTTAGTATAACCATTTAATCCTTTATTTTTTATAATACTAGAATAATCCTTATAAGAATAATCTTGATCTACTATAAATCCACATAAATTAGAACTTCTTATATAGTTTTCTTCTCCCCCAAATTGCCATATACCATGATCGGGACTTTTAGGATTAGTTTTAGACCAGCTAGCAAGCCATTTATCATATCTTTTTATATCATTTAAATCTATTCTATTATTAAACCAATTACTATTAGCATAAACCATAACATAATAGCCTTTATTCTCAAGATAAGAGCAAAATCCTTTAATAGCATTTGTAACATCTTTTTTAGAAGATTTACCTTGATAAACACTATCTTCTACATCTATACATATTGGATAAGAAAATTTTCTACCCTTTAAGCAATTATCATATAAAAACTTAGCCTCATTTCTGCCTTTATCATAAGTATTAGCACGACTAAAATAATAGCAACCTACACTTATACCATATTTAATACATTTTTTATAAAACTTTTCAAAACATGAATCAACTCTTTTACTTACTCCATCTTTAAAGCCTGTATATGCCCCGCGAAGCATAATAAAATCTACTCCATTTTTCTTTAATTTTTTTAAACTAATCCCATTTTGAAATTCACTTATATCAACACCAAACCTTTTAATAGTATCACCCCCTTATTATAATTTATTAAAAAAAAGAAAAAAGAACTAATCAAAATAATTACTTCTTGCAATTTGATATAGAACCTAAATCATATATATTTTTATAACCTAACTTTTTTAAAATATCAACTGTACTACTACTTCTTTTACCACTTTTACAATAAACTATAATATTAGAATCAATAGTAATATCTTTATTATTCTTAATAGTATTAGCTATATTAGTAACAGGCATATTAATAGCTCTTTGCAAATGATTTTCATTATACTCATACTCTTCTCTTACATCTATTAAATAAGTATTAGTTTTTTCCATTAATTTATTTTTTTCATCACAATTAATTTTTTTAATACCTGAATTATCAGTTTTCATAGTAGTACACCCACATAAAATTATAGTTATTAAAACTAGTAAACATATATATTTTTTCATAAAGCACCTCAAATACATTTTAGCAAAAAGTATAAAAAAAAGAAATAGAATTAATTAATATCTATTTCTATAAATCATATTAATAATTAGTTACATTAAATCTATGAACTCCCCTTATTTATCATTTACTAGCTTTATCTAAAAAACATATATTGTCAAGCTTTAATATGTTTTAAAAAGTCTTTTGATTTTAAATATAAACCAGTGTATTCACTATAATAATTTTCTAAAAATATATTTATTTCTTTTTTATTTATATCTTTTATATTTATTTCTTTAATTTTACTTATATCTACAAAACTAAACATTCTTAAAAGTTTTACTGTTTTTTCATCTGTTATATATTCTCCGTTTAAACATTTCCTGCATAAATATCCCCCATCTTTACTACTTATTGTTACTATATCTTTAGTTTCTCCACATTTACTGCATTGATCAAGTACTGGAAAAACACCTAAATATTTTAAATATTTAAGTTCTACAATATTAGTTATTACTAAAGGATCAAAGTTTTTTTCTATTTTAAGCAAACTACTTTCTAAAATAGTAAATATATCCCCTGTATTAGTTTCTTTCATTACCTGTTTTGCTAAATCTAACAAATAAGAAGTAAAACCTATTTTTTCTAAACTTGTTTTTATATTTTTAAAATCATTTAAAACTTCTACTTCTGTTAAAGTAGAAAGTCCATCTTCTTTATAATTAATATAAAAATAACCATAAGTAAGTTTACTTGAAACAGCTCTCAAAGGGGATTTTAAATTTTTGCATCCTCTTGATATAACTCCGATTAAGCCTTTATTTTCTGTTAATAAATTTAATATCTTACTTGATTCTTTAAAATTAGTTTCATTAATCACTATCGCTTTTACTTTCAATTTCTCCAATGGTATCTACTTCCTCTATTTTTTTATACATCATATAATATTTTACATCTCCAGTTAACTTGAAAAGTTCCCATAAATTATCTTTCATTTGTATCACCAATTATATAATGATACATTTTTAAAAGTTTTTATCACTTAAATTTAAATATTCAAATAAATTCTCTTTATCTTTCCAATTTTTTATAGTTTTAACATATAATTCTAGATATACTTCTTTTTTTAAAAAACTTTCTATATCACGTCTTGCATATGTTCCTATTTTTTTAATCATATCCCCATTTTTACCTATTATTATTTTCTTTAAATTATCTCTATCTACTATAATTAAAGCATTTATATCTACTCTTTTATTTTTAAAAGATATAGCTTCAACTAAACATGTAACACTATGTGGCACTTCTTCATGAGTTAAATTAAGTACTTTTTCTCTTATTAGTTCACTAATCATAAACTTTTCATCTATATTAGTTAATTCATCACTAGAAAAATACATAATATTATCTTTTAGATGAGTTTTAATTACTTTTATTAATTCTTTAATATTAGTACCCTTTAAGCCTGATAGTGGTACTATATCTTTAAAATCATATAAATCTTTTAATTTTAAAATATGTAAAAATAATTCATCTTTAGGTATTTTATCTATTTTATTTAAAACTAATATAACATCTTTATTATCATTTTTTAATCTTTCCAATATCTTTTCATCTGTTTTACCAAATTTTTCAGATACATCTACTAAAAAAAGAACTAGGTCATTATCTATTTCATTATATGCTTTTTTATTTAAAGTACTTTCAAGTTTTGTACCTTTGTTTTTAGTTATACCTGGAGTATCCACAAATATTATTTGTGAGTCTTTATCATTATATATACCTTGTATTATGTTTCTAGTAGTACCAACTTTATCTGAAGTAATAGCTATTTTAGTACCTAATATACTATTTAAAAGTGTACTTTTTCCTACATTAGGACGGCCTACTATGCTTACAAAACCACTTTTCATTTTAAATCCTCTTTACTAAATGGTTTTGGACACAATTCAGATACTTTATATT
>CAJONL010000142.1 GCA_905235875.1 uncultured Bacilli bacterium | reverse complement strand
GGAGATCGCGGGTTCAAGTCCCGTCGGAACCGCCATTTGTGGCTCTGTAGCTCAGTCGGTAGAGCACAGGACTGAAAATCCTGGTGTCGGCAGTTCGATTCTGCCCGGAGCCACCAGTTGAACATTAAGTCAAACTTTTAATGGTTTGATTTTTTTATTTATTTGTTTTTTATGTTATAATTTATTTATGGAGGATAGTTATGAACGAAGAACAAATGGAAAATAGGTTTGGTAAATTAAGAGAAAAAAGTACCGAAGAACTAGAGTTTCTAGTAGAAGAGCTATACGAAGATTTAGACAGTTTTGAAAACACTTTTAATACTACGAGAAACTCTAATGAAAAAAATGATGCATCTGTTGATATTAATTTTTTGAAAGATGAAATTTGTTTTATTGAATCTATATTAAAAGAAAGAAGTAAGACAAGATAATACTTCTTTTTTTTCTGCATGTTAAACGCAAAATATTTTTTTATATCCTTTTTTTCATATTTCGACAAAAATCTACCTGAATTTATGATATAGTCCATAATAGCAGTAGGAAGAAGGTGAGGTAAAGAGATGTTAAAAAAAGTAAAATGGTTTAATGATGCTAAAGGTTATGGTTTTATTGATAATGGTAATAATCAAGATATTTTTGTTCATTACTCTGCAATTAGAAAAGATGGCTATAAAACTTTAGAACAAGACCAACTAGTAGAGTTCGATTTAATTGAAACTGAAAAAGGTTTTCAAGCGAAGAATGTTAGACTAAAAGAAAAACAGATAGCTTAATGTCAATAAAATGACTTTTTGCTATCTTTTTATTTTTTGACAAGTAAAAATGTGTTACTATTAAAATAGGTGGTACACATGAGAATCATTATATTTTTTGCACTTATTATTATATCTTTTTTACCTATACTATTACTAGGATATTATATATATGAGAAAGATACTATCAAAGAACCAAAAAAGCTTTTAATAAAACTTTTTTTCTCGGGATTTATTATTTCATTACTTGTAATAGTAATAAATGTTATATTTGCAATTCATTTTCGAAATTTGTTTTTATTTAATAATTCTTATAAAGATGATTTTGTTTTAACATTTAGCTTAGCGTTTATAGAAATAGGCTTTTTGGAAGAATTTATAAAATGGTTTGTAATAAAAAAAACAGGATATAATAGTCCTGAATTTGATCAAATTTATGACATTATTGTATATTGTACATTTGTATCGCTAGGTTTTGCTTTTTTTGAAAACATATTTTATGTATTAAATGGTGGAATAAAAATAGGAATTTTAAGAGGACTTTTATCTGTTCCTGCTCATGCATGTTATGGAGTTTTTATGGGCTATTTCTTAGGAAAGGCTAAAATTAATAAAGGAATTGATACAATTTTATACTTTATACTTAGTATTTTAATACCTTCATTTTTACATACACTATATGATACAATTTTAATGTTTGATGGAAAATTATATTTCTGGATATTAATTACGTATATGACACTTTTATATATAATATCATTTAAAATTATTAATAATTATTCTAAAGGAAAGATTTAGTTCTTTTCTTTTTCTATGCTTATTATTATTCCTAAAAGAATCATATAAGATAATAAACTTGATCCTCCATATGAGATAAATGGAAGGGTAATACCTGTTATAGGAAGAATTCCAATAGTCATAGAAATATTTTGAATTTGTTGATATATAATAGCTCCGATGAAACCTGTTACTATGTATTTATAAGTCTTATTTTTATGATTTATATTTAAGATACTAAAATCAAATAAGATTAATGTACAAATTAAAATAATCATACCTAAAAGTCCATATATTGAAGCAAGTGATGTAAATATAAAATCAGTATGACCTTCAGGATAATAAATTGAAATATTATTAACTCCATTACCTAAAGTACCACTTGAACCTATAGCTATAAGTGAATTAGCAAGCTGCATTCCAGAAGATTTTTTCCAATCAAATATTCTATCCAATCGGTAAAACATACTACTACCAAATATGTCAATAAATAAGTTTTCTTTAAAAATATATAAATATAGAAAAGCACTAGATAATACTGTAATGGATAAAAACAAAAAGATGAAATATCTAAGTCTTAATTTAGATATAAATAAAATACTGAATGCTATTAAAAAATATATTAAGACAGCTCCTGTATCAGGTTCTAAAAATGTTATAAAAGATGGAATTATAGTTATTATAAATACTTTGAATAAAAGAAGAAATTCATCTTTATAGTTTTTAAGCTTGGTATTACTTACTACTTTAGATAAATATAATATAAGACCTATTTTCATAAATTCACTAGGTTGGAAACTACCAAAAAAGGGTACCTTAAACCAAGCCTTGCTACCATTTATTTCTGTTCCGAAAAAAAGTACTAAAAATAGTAAAAGAATATTAAATACATAGACATGGAAACTATAATTTAAAATATTTTTTATATTTATT
>CAJONL010000141.1 GCA_905235875.1 uncultured Bacilli bacterium | reverse complement strand
TGGTTTAATCCATATGATGAAAAACATGTAGTGAATTTAACGTATAAAAATGAAAAAAATATAATATTTCATGAAAAAGAAGTAAAAAAAGAAAGCTTGAAAAAGAAAATTGAAAAAAGAATTATAAAAAATAAATATAAAAATCCAAAAACTGGTGATAGCATTATGTTATATATTATTCTATTACCAATCAGTTTAAGTGGATTAGTTGGAAGTACAACTAGATTAAGAAAGAATACAATTAGTTTTTAATTGTATTTTTTTATATTAAAAACAAAGATAGTGTTATTTAAATTAATAAAGTGATATAATAAAAATATAAATAGGTAATTATTTATAAAAAATTTATAGAGGTGTACAAATGAAAAAGAAAGTAATAGGTTTATTAGTAGTTGGAATAGTTATTATATCAATTGTAGTACTTATAGCTGCTACTTCTAGTAAAAAAGAGAATAGAGAAAAAAAAGAAATAAATATGAATAAGAATATGTATACATGTATAAAAAAAGATGAAGATACCGATGTTGTAACTAAATACATTAAGCATACAATTAAATTAAAAAATAATAAAAATAAATCAAAAGAAGATACTAGCTCTGATAAGAAAATTGTTGATACTTATATCACTATCAATAATTATAAATATAGTATAAAAAAAGAATATGAGAAAAAGTGTTATGAATTAAAAATGAATGAAGAGTATATTAATTCTAGTAAAGATATTGATTTTAAAGAAAAGGTTACATGTAATAACAAGAAAAAATTTGTTTCTGTAAAAGATGAGTTCATAATTGATAAATTATCAGAATCTGGTAAAAAGTCATTAGATAGGGTACTAAAATATCAAAAAGATGATAATTTTGATATTAAAGCTTGGTTAGATTTTGAAAAACATGATAAATATGATTGTGAGTAATAATAAAATAATATTATAATTGACTGCGGTCATTTTTTTTCTAAGGAGATAATATATGGAATATAAAAAACATACTCATTTTGGGGTATATGGAATATTTATAAAAAGTGATGAAATACTTTTAATTAAAAAGGCAAATGGGCCGTATAAAGGACTTTTAGATCTTCCTGGTGGAAGTCTAGAGTTTGGTGAAAAAATTGAAAAGGCACTAGTTAGAGAATTTAAAGAAGAAACAGGTTTTGATATATTAGATTATACTTTAAAAGATGTTTTTTCTACAGTAGTAAATTGGAATATGAATAATAATTTAATTAAAATTAATCATATCGGAGTATTCTACATAATAAATAAATATTCAGGAAGTATAATTAAAAATAATATTATTGATGATCAAAATGATGATTCGCTCGGAGCGTCTTTTTATAAAATAAGTGATTTAAAAAAAGAAATGGTATCAAATATTACAGTAATTGCTTTAGAGAAAATGGGATATGAAATAAAATAGTATTTAAATTATATATATATTATTAAATAAATACTTTTTATGATATAATTAATCCTAGAGGTGATTGGTTTGAAAAGGGCACTAGTACTTTCAGGTGGAGGAGCTAAAGGAGCTTATCAAATTGGTGTATATAAAGCATTAAAAAAACTACATATAAAGATTCATATCATAACTGGTACATCTATAGGTTCAATAAATGGAGCAGCTTTAACATCTAAAGATTATCGTAAAGCTAAAAAGTTTTGGCTTAAAGCAGAAAATTCTAAAATATTTAATTATGATTTTACTAAACCACAAAATTTTCCTAAGGCAGTAAAAGAATTAGTTTTAAATAAAGGTTTGAAATTTGATAAAGCAGAAGAACTTCTTTGTGATGTTTTAAATGAGAAAAAAATAAGAAAGTCAAAAATAGATTATGGTTTAGTTACTGTTAATCTTAAAACTAGAACCCCAAAGATGCTAACTAAAGAGGAAATACCTAATGGGAAACTTTTGTCTTATATAATTGCTTCTGCATCTTGCTTTCCTGCAGTAGAACCTAAAAAAATAGATGGTGAAAGTTATATTGATGGTGGTTATTATGATAATATGCCTATTAATTTAGCAATTGATATGGGTGCAGATGAAATAATAGCGGTAGATCTTAAAGCAATTGGACTAAAAAATAAAAAAATAAAAGATGATGTGAAAATAGATTATATAAATGCTTCCACTAAAGGGTATTTTAGTATAAATTTTGACCCAAGTTTTTCTCATGATAGTATGATTTTAGGTTACTATGATACGTTAAAACATTATAATAAGTTAGATGGTGATAAATATACTTTTAAAAAAGGTAGTTTAAATAAAAACTATATTAAAATTAAAGATGATTATATAAAACTATTAAAGAAATTTTTACTTTCTGATAATAATTCTTTACTTACTGGTATTATAAAAAATAGAAGATATAAAAAAATATTAATTGGTATAAAAGAGGGTGCTAGTTTAGAATATGAAATAAATACATCAATTGAGTATTTAGCTACATTATTTGATTTAGATAGAACTTGTAAATATGATATTAAATCTTTTAATAAAATTATTACTAAAAAAGTTAAAGAATTAAAATATATAACATTAGATAAAAAATTAAAAGGAAAAATGCTAATAGGTTACATATATAATAAATATCTAGAAGACCCAGAAAGTTCAATCATTGATAATAAGCTTTTAAATATTGCGCTAGTATTTCCTAAAGATTTTCTCGCAGCTTTATACTTAATAATTCTCTCTAAAAAATATCCTTTAAATATTAAAAGTGATAAATTTTATAATGATATTTTAGATAAATTAAAAAAATAAATGTAAAATTATTGTCTAATTTTTAGAGATTTGTTGCAGTATATAAAACTTTATTATATTCTAATAATAGGGAGTGTGATACAAATGATTTATCCATCAATAGACAAATTACTTTTACATGTTGATTCTAAGTATCGCTTAGTACATATTGTAGCAGAAAGAAGTAACGAAATGCTTGAAACTCATCATCTACAAATGAAAGATAGTGAGTATAAATCAGCAAAAACTATTGGAAAAGCACTTGAAGAAGTAGAAAAAGATCTAGTTGAAATTAAAAAGAATTAGATCTTTTTTTGGAGGAATAATGAAAATAGAAAAATATAAATTTATAAAAAATGGTAAATATGAAGTAATAATAGATAGTGATAAGTATATAATCTATGAAGATGTTATTGTTAAAAATAATTTACTTGTTAAAAAAGAAATAACTAAAGAGCAGTTAAAAGAATTAGTTAGTGAGAATAGTTTTTATGATGCATATTACGCTTCTTTAAAACAGATTAAAAATAAACTTAGAACTAAAAAAGAAATTATAGATTTTTTAAAAAAGAATGGGTATTCATCTAAAAATATTAATTTTGTAATTGAAAGACTAGAAAAAGAAAAATATATAAATGATGATATTTATTCTAAAAGTTATATACATGACTGTATTCATTTAAAAATGATTGGTCCTTTAAAAATTAAAAATGATTTAATAAATAAAGGAATAGATAAAAGTATAGTTTTAAAAAATATAAATGTATATACTAAGGATATAGAAAAAGAAAAATTAAATAAACTTATTAAAAAAACAGTAACAAGTAATAGTAATAAATCAAGTTATTTTTTAAAAAACAAAATAGTTTATGATATGACTAATAAAGGTTTTACAAAAAGATATATCTTAGATGTATTAGATAGTATAGAAATAAATGATGAAGAAGCTTATCAAAAAGAATATGATAAACTTTATAAAAAATATTCAAGTAAATATTCAGGTAATGAACTAGAATATAAAATTAAACAAAAATTATATAGTAAAGGATTTAAAAAAGACTAGAAGCCATCTAGTCTTTTTATTATTAATTACTGCTTGTAGCGCTTTGTTTAGCTTGTGATATTTGTTTATCAACATAAGCATTGTATTGTTTTCTTAGTTTATCATCTTCAAATTTTAAACCTTTATCTTTTCTTATTTCATCAAGTGTAGTGTATTTTAAAGTAGTATCTTCGCTAAGTTTATTTTTAGTTAGTTCAGTTACAATCTTAGATTTAACATCTTTTAGTTTAGGTTTAGCTTTTTCATCTTCTTTTAAGATAATATGATATCCATAAGTAGTTTTAACTAATTCTTTAGTATATTCACCTTTTTTAAGAGCAAAAGCTGCTTTATCAAATTCTTCAACCATATCTCCATAAGAGAAGAATCCTAAATCTCCACCTTTGTCTTTAGTTCCAGGATCTGTTGAATATTTTTTAGCTAAATCAGCAAATTTTTCACCTTTTTTTACTTTCTCCAAAACTTCAGTAGCAGTTTTCTTTGCTTTTTCATCTTTTTCTTTTTTAACTTTATCAGAATCTCCATCTTTTTCGTTAGTACTGATTAAAATATGCCTTGCTTTAATATCTCCATATATATTTGATTCATAATAATCATTAATTTCTTCATCAGTTAATTTTTTTCCTACATAATCATTTACTGCTTGATCACGGCGATAATTTAATAGTAAGTATTCTTTTAAACTTTTCTCATCGTCAAAGCCATAATACTTAATAGTTTCTTCGAATGAAGTTTTATTCTTTTCTGCAGAATCTTTAATATCTTTTATTTGTGATTTAATGTATTCATTTTCGTCATCACTATTATTTTTATACATTTCATCATAAATAGCAGTATCTACAAGTTCAATAAACTTTTCTGCACCGTATTTTTCAAGCATTAAATCATATAAATTATTAGCTGAAAAAGCCTTTCCTTTGATTTCGGCAATCTTTTGTTCACCATTCTTAAGCGTTGCAACCTTTCCACACCCCACAAGAAGTAAAGGTATTGATAAAACCATAAAAACTTTTAAAAATTTGTTCATTATAATTCTCCTTTCTTTTGACTAATTATTATCATAACAAAAATAATAAAAAAGGGCAATAATAAGGACAATTATATTCACAAAAAGAGTGTATTAACCATAAAATAATTTAGAACAATAAAAAAAGGAGGAATTGAATATGAATTATGTAAATTCTGGTGCAATAGTATTAGTATTATTTATTCTATTAATTATTATCTTAGGTGCTTGGATATAAGGAGGTGAGTTTATGAATAACAATACTACTACATGCAATGAAACAGTAACATGCACACCAAGACGTGACGGACTTTTATGTGCTATTGTTTTATATATACTTTTAGTAATTATATTAAGTTCATTAGGTTCTTGCTAATAAAAGGATTATTCCTTTTATTTTTTTTGAAAAAGTAAACAATTTTACTTTTTTGCTTGCAATGAATATTTTTTTGTTATATAATGTTCATGCAGGTATTTATGCACCCATAGCTCAATTGGATAGAGCGTTTGGCTACGGACCAAGAGGTTGAGGGTTCAAATCCTTCTGGGTGCGCCATTTTTTAATCTTTTATTTATGTGTTGGAAACAATATATAAATTTTTCATCTTAACGGACTCTTATAAGTAAGAGCTCCTTTTTTTATAAAAAAATAAGCCAATAAGGCTTATAGAAATATTATTATTAAAAGTCCTACAATTAAACAGTAAATAGAAAAATATATTAGTTTTCCATTCTTAACTAAATTTTTAAACCACTTAGTAGCATAATAGGTAATGACTCCTGCGAGTACTGCTGCCATTAAATAAAATATAGTATTTGCAAAATCTAAATTATACTTAATTAAATCTTTAATTCCTAAAATCATTGTTGCAAAACTTATTGGAATATAAAGCATAAATGAAAAATCGAAGGCCACGTCTCTTCTTAAGTCTCTAAACATTGCTCCAGTAATTGTTGCACCGCTTCTTGAAATGCCAGGTAGAAGTGCAACTACTTGAAATAGTCCAATAATTATAGCATCTTTTAAAGTTATATTTTTTTCTTCTTTCGTTCCCTTAATATTTCTAATTAAAAATAAAAACACTGAAGTAATTAAAAGAGTAATACCAACAAATTTAATATTTTTTTCTAAAACGTCAAATACGTCAGTTATAGAAACAATAAGTCCCATTAATCCAGCAGGAATAGTTGCTATAATAAGTAATAATGAGTACCTAAAACTTTGTTTATTATCTTTAGTCTCATTTTTAAAATAAGAGAAAAATCCTTTTATTAGTTTAAGTAACTTATTACGATATAAAAAGCATATAGCAATTAGACTACCAAAATTAGTAATAACCGCTAGAAGTTCTACATCAATACTTGATTTTAATAAATTATGGATAATCATTACATGACCTGATGATGATATAGGAAGTGGTTCAGTAAGTCCTTGAACTATTCCTAAAATAATATAATTAAAAATTAAACTCATAACACACACCTTTCTTTACTATATTATATAATAAATTTGTAGTATTTTAAATAGATTAAAAATAATTTATTCGTATATACTACTAATGAGGGATATTTATGATATATGTATATGACATTTTGCTTAATTTTAATAAAGAATTAATTGAATTTTTTGAGTGGGAAAAACATGATAATATAAAATATGCAAAAAAGATAAGTTTATTTAAGGTAGATAAAAAAGTTATAAAAGATATATTAGAGTATGAAATAGAATTTGATTCTTCATTTGTAAAAAATACTAATAAGTATGACTTTGATGGAATCGGGGATAAAATATATTATACTCTTTTAACTGATGGAGATATTGTGATTGGTTTATCAATAAAAAACAATAAAATAGATTTATTATCTAGGTTAATTATTGATGAAGAAGATGAAGTTATTACTATGGCTAATAGTATAAATAAATATAATATAAACTATAAAAAGTTAGGACTAAAAAGAAAAGATAGTAGGGTATTAACTAGAAATGAAAAAGAAAAATTAAAAGGATTAAAAAAAGAAATTATTAATCTATATAAAGATAAAAACTATGATAAATTAAAATATTTATATTATGAATTTACTTCTAAATATAGTGATAATATAAAATTTATATATGAAAATTTATTAAATAGTTTTAATTCTTATAATAAAAATCATGATAGATTAATTAAAGTATTAAAATTAAGTGGCAAAAAAATGTAATATGATAAATATAATATTTAGTAGCTAATACTAAATATTTTTTTTAAAATAATTGCAATTTTAATATTTTATGATATAATGTAAGTACAACGAAGTGGGAAACCCCACTTTTTGTTTCGTTTTAAGGAGGTAAAATGAATAAAATTAAAGATGCTCTAGAAGTTCCTTTAAATGATATTGGACTTACTATTTATTCTATTTCATATGAAAAAGAAAGCCTTAATATAGTACTTGATAGTATAAAGGATGATATTTTAGATCTAGATAAAATAGTGGAAGCAACACATGTAATTAATAAAATACTTGATAAAAATGATTTCATAAAAGAAAGTTATACACTTGATGTATCATCAAGAGAAAGAGGAGATGTTTAAAATGAAAGGAAAAGATTTTTTAAAAGCCGTTGATATGTTAGAAAAAGAAAAACATATTGATAGAGATATTATTTTTGAAGCTATGGAATTAGCACTTCAATCTGCATATAAGAAAAACTTTAATTCTCTTACCAACGTTAAAGTTAATATTAATCGTGATACAGGAGATATTAAAATATATTCATATAAGACAGTTGTAGAAGAAGTACTTGATCCTGATACTGAAATATCTTTAGAAGATGCAAGAAAGATTGATAAGACATTAGATTTAGGAAATACTATAGATACTGAAGTTACACCAGATAACTTTGGTAGAGTTGCGGCATCTACTGCTAAACAAGTTGTAGTACAAAAAATTAGAGAGGCTGAAAGAAATAGTTTAAATGAAGAATTTAAGGATAAAGAAGGAGAATTAGTATCTGGTATCGTATCACTAGAAGACTCACGTAACTATTATATAGACCTTGGTAGAACTAATGGTATATTGCCTAAAACAGAATTGATAGGTAATGAAAAAATAGAAATGGGATCTACTATTAAGGCATATGTTACTAAGGTTTCTAGTAATTCTAAAGGTACAGTTATTCTTCTTTCCAGAAGTCATTATAATTTCGTAAAAAGATTATTTGAACTTGAAATACCTGAACTTGCTGATGGTTCAATCTATATATATGGAGTTGCAAGAGATGCAGGTTCTCGTTCTAAAGTAGCAGTTTATTCTGAATATGCAAATATAGATCCAATTGGAGCTTGTATTGGTGAAAGAGGTTCTAGAATTGCAAATATTATAAAAGAACTTTCTGGAGAAAAATTAGATATTATTAAATATTCAGATGTAAAAGAAGAATTTATTGCAAATGCTTTAAACCCTGCTAAGAATGTTAGAGTATATATCTTAGATCAAAAAAAATGTGAAGCTCTAGCCGTAGCTTCAGGAGACGATTTTTCTCTTGCCCTTGGTAAAAAAGGACAAAATGTTCGTTTAGCTTCTCGTTTAACAAAGTATAAAATAGATGTAAAAAATCCAGAACAAGTTAAAGAAATGGGTATTAATATAAGATTTGATGATGAAGACTAAGAAAATTCCAATGAGAACTTGTGTAGTATCTGGCGATAAACTTCCTAAAAAAGAATTAATAAGAGTAGTAAGAAACAAAGAAGGAGAAGTTTTTGTGGATACTACAGGAAAAATGAATGGACGAGGAGTATATCTAAAAAAAGATCAAGATATTATTCAAAAAGCTAAAGAATCTAAGATATTAAATAGAAAACTTGAAGTACAAGTTCCTGATATTATTTATGATGAACTAATGAAGGTGATTTAAAATGGAAAAAGAATATAAAGTTACTAAGTATAGTGATCAAAAAGGTAGCAATACTTATAGTTTTTATAGAACTTTAAATATTATAGATAATAACATAGATACTAATAGTTTTGATAAGTTTATAGCTCTTGAAGATAACAAAAATATGGCATTTTTTATATCAGATGAAATATTACTATTATGTATTGAGAATCCAAGAAAATTCTATAAAAAATTTTTAAATATATATAAAGAGTTTATTTCTAATAATGAAAGTTATAAAATATATTTAAATGTATCAGATAATGTAAAAGATCAATTTGATCTAGAAGATTCTAATATTTATTATTTAGAAAATAAAAAAAGTAAAGTAAAATAAAAATATAAAATAAATAAAGAAAGTGGTGATATCTATGATGAGTATTGAAGAATATGCTTTAGATGTAGATTTAACTGTAGAAGAGGTTTTAAATTTATGTGAAAAGTTAAATATTGAGTGTAAAAAGTCAAACGATATGTTAGATGAAGATAGTATTATTCTACTAGATAATGAAATACAAAATATGGATAGTTCAGAAGAAATTGAAGAAAATGCTATTAATGAAGATTTAGAAGATCAACTTGATGAAGAAATGGATAAGGATTATAGCATTAATACCAATGATGATAAAGCTCAAGTAAAAATGAAAAGAAGAACTGTTCAAAAAAAACAAGATAATAAAGAATATTTAAAAGCTAAGAAAAAGTTATATAAAAATAAAACAAAACTTCAAACTAATAAAGATGCAAAAAGTAAAATAGTTACTTTTAAAAATGGAATGAATATAAAAGATTTAGCAGATCAAATAGGGGAAAACCCTGCAGTATTAATTAAAAAAATGTTTGATTTAGGTGCTCTTACTAATATTAATCAAACAATAGATTATGCTACTTGTGAGGTATTACTTGCTGATTATGATTATGAACTTCAAAAAGAAGAACAAAGAGATATAGCAAACTTTGAAGAGTATGAAATTATAGATAATCCAAAGGATTTAGAAGAAAGACCTCCAGTAGTTACAATAATGGGTCATGTAGATCATGGTAAAACTTCGCTTTTAGATGCTATTAGAAAAACAAGTGTAGCAACAGGTGAAGCAGGTGGTATTACACAAGCAATCGGTGCTTATCAAGTGGAAACAAATGGTAAACTTATTACTTTTATCGATACCCCTGGACATGAAGCTTTTACTGAAATGCGTGCTAGAGGAGCATCAGTTACTGATATCGTAATTATAATTGTAAGTGCAGAAGATGGAGTTAAACCTCAAACTTTAGAAGCAATAGATCACGCTAAAGCTGCAAAAGTTCCAATAATTGTTTGTATTAATAAAATAGATTTACCAAATGCAGATCCAGATAGAGTTCTTTCTGAAATTGCTGAAGCTGGACTTACTCCTGAAGATTGGGGAGGGGATACTTTAGTAAATAAAATTTCTGCTAAGACTAAAGAAGGTATTCCAGAACTTTTAGAAAATATTTTACTTGTAGCTGAAATGGAAGAATTAAAAGCTAATCCTAATCGTTATGCTATAGGTACAGTAATTGAAGCAAGACTTGATAAAAATATAGGATCATGTGCAACAGTTCTTGTATCTAATGGTACATTAAGACTTGGAGATCCAGTAGTAGTAGGAGAAAACTATGGTAAAGTACGTACTATGAAAAATGATAAGGGAGAAAACGTATTAGTCGCAAAACCTAGTACACCAGTAGAAATAACTGGTCTTTCAGATCTTCCTACTGCTGGTGATAGATTTATGGCTTTTGAAACAGAAAAACAGGCTAGGAAAGTTTCA
>CAJONL010000140.1 GCA_905235875.1 uncultured Bacilli bacterium | reverse complement strand
TACAACCGGTAAATCTATAAATAGATTGAAAATCATCTCCAACTGCAAAAATATTACAATTAGTTTTTTTTTGAAATTCTTTTATTAACTCAAATTTTTTATCAGATGTATCTTGAAATTCATCTATTATTAAATATTTGGTTTTAGTGTTAATACTATTATTTTTGATATATTCTATACTGTAATTAATCATATCATTAAAATCGATACTTTTTGTACTTTTTAATTCCTTTTCATATGTTAGATATATATACATTATAATTAATAGTAATGCCTTATTATTCTTTTGTTTTTCTTTATTATAAAATATATTTATGTTTTCATAAGTATATCCTTTTGTTTTTAATAGTTCTATAAACCTTTTAATTATTATTTTTAAATCATCAATTAACCTTTTTTTAATTTTTCTATATTTGTTTTTATAATTTTTATTGTTAAAAGTTATTTTAAAATATATTAAAGTAAGTTTTAAATAAGTACTGTTATAATAAATGCTATTAAAAAATTCATCTATTACGTAATCTAAATAATTGTTACTTATAATTGACTTGTAATTGTTTTTAAGTATATTTAGACTAAATTTATGAAATGTATAACAATTAATAATATAATTATACTCTTTTAATTTTTTCTTTAAATTATCTACTGCTTCATTAGTAAAAGTAATACATATTATCTCTTTTTCTTTTATATTATAATGTTTTATTAAATAATTTATTTTTCCTATAATAGTAGTAGTTTTACCTGTTCCAGCTCCGGCGCATACCAAAGTATATTTACTATTATCTTTTATTATATCTAATTGTCTATTACTATATTTATTGTTCATATTATTTAATTATAAATATAGATTATTTATATGCAAGTGATATATTTTTTAAATTTTGGAAGTATTTCTTTTATATTTTGTACTTATATTGATTTTAATAGTGAAAAAGTGATAAAATGTTAATAATTAATAAGTATTATTTAACATAATATAAAATTTAAATAAATGGAGGATATTATGAAAAAAGTTTTAACTGGTCTTCAACCAACTGGTGTTATTACACTAGGTAATTATATAGGTTCAATTATGCAAATGGTAAAATATCAAGATGAATATGATAGTTACATTTTTATAGCAGATTTACATTCGATTACAGTTGGGCAAGATCCTAAGGAATTGAAGAAAAATATAAGAAGTTTAGTTGCTTTATATCTTGCATGTGGTATAGATCCTAATAAAAATACAATTTTTATTCAATCTGATAATATTTATCATACTAATTTATCTTGGATTCTTGAATGTAATACTTATTTTGGAGAATTATCTCGTATGACTCAGTTTAAAGATAAATCATTAAAGAACAAGAATTTTTCAGCCGGACTTTTTACATATCCAGTTTTAATGGCTAGTGATATCCTTTTATATGATACTGATTATGTTCCTGTAGGTATTGATCAAAAACAACATGTAGAACTTGCTCGTGATATTGCTATTAGATTTAATAAAAAGTATGGGGATACTTTTACAGTTCCTGAACCTCTTATTAGAAAGGAAGGAACAAAAATAATGGATTTATGCGATCCAGTGCATAAGATGAGTAAATCTAGTGAGTCTAAGAAAGGAGTTATAAGTCTTTTAGATTCAATTGAGGTAGTAAGAAAAAAAATAATGAGTTCAACTACTGATAGTGAAATGAGTATTAAATTTGATATGGAAAATAAACCTGGGATTTCTAATTTAATTAATATTTATTCTTCATTGTCTGGATTAAACTATGAAGAAATTGAAGAAAAATTTTCTGGGTTTAATTACGGTAGTTTTAAAAATGAAGTAGCTGATTTGGTTGTAGATAAAATAAAAGGTATTCAAGATAAATATTATGAATACTTAAACAGTGATATTATTGATAAAATATTAGATGCTGGAAAAAATAAGACTTTAGAAATGGCAGAAAATAAGTTTTTAGAAGTTAAAGAAAAAGTAGGACTTGGGAGATAAATGTTTTATCTTCTTTTTTTGACGTTATTTGACATATTTTATTTTAAAAAATTAAATAATATGTTATTATTAAAATACAGGGAGGTATGTTATGGAGAGTAAAAAAACAGGTTATCCTCATATTGATAAACCTTGGATGAAATATTATGAGGGAAGAGAATATAAAGAGGTTATTTTAAACAAAAACTTGGTAGAGGTTTTAAAAAATAGAAATATATCGCGTATGAGTATGCCTTCATCAGTTTATTTTAATAAAATTTTAACTTATGAAGAACTTTTTTATAAGGCTGATAATGCTTCTAGGGTTTTAGATCAATTAGGAGTTAAAAAGAAAGATATTATTCTAAGTTTAGTACCTAACATGCCAGAAGATGATTATATTATGCTTGGTGCAAACCAACTAGGAGCTTCTATTAATTATGCAGATCCAATGCCTGGACTAGATGTTATTGCAAGTAGTCATAAACTTTTCAATATGATTAAAGCTGAAAAAGAAAAAGCTATAGAGCATGGATATGACATAAAGCATATTATAACAATTAATCAGGCATATGCTAGTATGATTAAACCAATTGAAAATGAATTAAAAGAATTAGGAATTGAAGATTTAATCCTTTTAGATATTACTAGTAGTATGGATGATAATGGCCTTTTTGAGTATGCAAAAGATATTTTGAATTATAAAAGACTTGAACAAGGGAAAAAACTTGTTTCTAACAATGTTACTATAGATGAGTTAAAAAGAATTATTACTACTTTAAAGTCATTTGATGAAAGTAATGTATATTTAAAAGAAATGATAAAAAGTTCACCTCTTAATATTTATAATTATGATGATTTAGCTAGAGAATGTGAAAATTCTCATTTTGAAATTATAAATGATCCAAATTTAATTGCTTATATTGGGCATACTTCAGGTACTAGTGGAGCTATTCCTAAACCTGTAACACTTACTAATAAAGCAATTGTTTCTTCTTTTTATCAATGTGACATGGGAGGGCTTGGACCTAATGAAGGAGAAACCGTTCTTCATTTTCTTCCTGGATTTGCAGCCTTTGGAAGAATTAATAATGGGCTTCAAACGTACTTTAGTCGTGGTGTTAATATTCATGCTCCTGAGTTTCCGCTTAATAATTTTGAATATTTAATATTAAGGCTTAAACCAAATGTTATTATGTCTACTCCTGCATTTTTAATGGCTATGGTAAAAAATTCAGGATTAAGAGATATGGATTTGTCATTTATAACTAAAGTATTCTATGGCGGTTCTGCAATGAAACCAGAAGATGAAAGAGAATTTAATAAGTTTTTAAAAGAACATAAATGCATGGCTCATCTAGAACAAGGATATGGACTAAGTGAGACAGCAGGTGGTGCCGCTTATGCCAAGGATGATTACAAAAGGGATAGTTCAATTGGAATACCGCTTCCTGGTACTACTATTTCAATTGTTGATCCTGATATTAAAGATAAATTAATTCCATTAAAATTAGAGGATAATATGGAAAAACTTGAGGGTGAAATTGTTATAAGTGGAGGACAACTTACTGATGGAATTTTTGCTCCTCCTGGAAAAGTAATCTTTCAAAAAATGCCTAATGATGATAAAATGTATCTTAGAACAGATGATAGGGGATTTATGGATAGAGATGGAATCTTTTATTCAAGAGGAAGAGGAGATCGTGGTTTTATAAGACAAGATGGCTATAATGTTAGACCATATTTAATTGAACCTGAACTTGAAAAAAATAAGTATGTGGAAAATGCTGTAATTGTGCCATACTATGATGAAGTAAAATGTGGAGTAATGCCAATATGTCATATAACTTTAACTGAGGAAGGAAAAAGTATGGATGAAATTGATGTGATTTCTGATATTGTAAATAATACGATGATTTCTAATCCAGATTTAGATCCTAGACAGATACCTGCTAAGTTCAAGATAAGACGGGAAATGCCACTTAATAAAATGAGAAAAATTAATTATAAATCTATAGAAAGTGAAGAATTATCTGGAGATGAGATTAACGTTGTTTTAAATCAAACTAATGTTGCTATTGAAGGAATAGATATATTTAAGAATAGATCAAAAGTTAGAAAAAGAAGTAAAAATAATAAATAGTAGATAATAAAAAGAATTTGGAGTGTGATATTATGAACAATATTTTGGGGTTTTTATTAATTAACATTTATGCATTTTTAATAATAATTTCTACAACTATTATATTTTTTAGTAAAAAAAGATTACATAAATTTGAAGATGAAACATATAAAAAGTTTTTGATTGTTAATATCTTAATATCTTTAAGTGGTCTTCTTTTAGGACTTGCAGTATCAGGAGTATTTAACTTTAGTGAAGTAGTAGTTGCTTTATTTAATAAAGTTTATGTAATTAGTTTAATGCTTTGGATATCAATACTTACTATTTATTTTTTAAACATTTCATTTAGAGAAAGAATAGATGAAAAACTTTTAACACAAATATTTAATATTATTAACATTGCTTGTACATTAATAGTTATTTTACTTCCTATTGATGTCAAAGTAAGTGATACCGGTGCAGAAGCAGGTGGTGCTGCAATTATGTTTGCATATTCTGTTTTTGCAATAGGATTTATTACTCAAATAGTTTGTGTTATTAAAAATCATAAGAATTTAACTAGTAAAAAATATATTCCACTTTATATATTCATAGTATTGGGTTCGATTGGAATTGGTGCAATTGTTATTAATCCTGCTTTAAATTATATTTTAAATCCAATATTTATATTTATAGCCTTTATTATGTTTCATACTATTGAAAATCCAGATGTTAAGATGCTTGATGAAGTAACTATTGCTAAAAACCATGCAGAAAAAGCAAATAGGGCTAAAAGTGATTTTTTATCTAGTATGTCACATGAGATTAGAACTCCACTTAATGTTATAGTAGGTTTATCAGAAGATATAAAAAAATATGAAAAGAAAATACCTAAAGAAGTAATTGAAGATTCTACTGATATTCTAGAAGCATCTAATACACTTCTTGAAATAGTTGGTAATATATTAGATATAAATAAAATAGAAAGTGAGAAGATGGAAATTGTAGAAACTGTTTATAACCCTAGTGAAACTATAAATAGCTTATCTAAAATACTTTCTACAAGAATAGGTATAAAACCAATAAAATTTAATATAAATATTTGTGAAGATATTCCTTATGAACTATATGGAGATAAGATTCATGTAAAACAAATAATTAATAATTTACTTTCTAATGCTATTAAATATACTGAGAAAGGTGAAGTAAGTCTTTCAGTTGATTGCATTAATAAAGGCGATATATCTAATTTAATTATTACAGTAAAAGATACTGGTATTGGAATCAAAAGTGATGATGTCCTTAAATTATTTGATAAATTTGAGAGATTAGATATTGATAAGAATATTACAATTGAAGGTACAGGACTTGGACTTGCAATTACTAAAAAATTAGTAGAAATGCTTGGTGGTAATATTAATGTTCAAAGTAAATATGGAAAAGGTTCAATATTTAAAGTAAATCTTCCACAAAAAATTAGTAAACTTGAAGCTGAAAAAGAATTAAAAGAAAATAAAACTACTAGAAGTAAAAAGAAGAGTTATGGTAAGAAACATGTTTTAATTGTAGATGATAATAAATTAAATATAAAAGTTGCTAGAAAGGCGCTTGAGGATTTTAAATTTGATATAGATGAAGCTTATGATGGAATTGAGGCAATAGAAAAAGTTAAAAATAATAAATATGATTTAATTTTAATGGATATAATGATGCCTAATATGAATGGTGAAGAAGCATTAATTAAATTAAAAGAAGATAAAGAATTTGCAGTTCCAGTAATAGCACTTACTGCTGATGCGGTAGCAGGATCTGAAAGTAAATATATTAGTGAAGGATTTTCAACTTATATTGCAAAACCATTTAGTAAAAGTCAAATCGAAGAAAAGTTAGATTGTATTTTTAAGAAATAAAAACTTATGTTATAATTACTATAGGAGGATAAGTATATGGATAGAAAATTTTTAGAGGATAATGGAGTAGATGTAAAAACTGGTTTAGAACTTTTAGGAGATATGGATATGTATAATGATACCATGGGTGATTTCTTAGAAGAATTAGAAAGTAAAAATAATGATTTAATAGGCTTTAAAGAAAAAGATGATATGAATAACTATTCAATTTTAATTCATTCGATAAAAAGTGATTGTAAGTATTTAGGTTTTACGCATCTAGCAGAGCTTGCTTATGAACATGAACTTAAAAGTAAAGAAGATGATAAAGAATTTATAAATAACAATTTTGATGTTTTAGAAAGTGAGATTGAAAAAGTACTTGGTATTGTAAAAAAATATTTAGGAAAGGAGTAAAGTTATGGATGATATGATTTTAACCCCAAATATAGATCAAAAAGTTATTCTAGTTGTGGATGACTCTAATATTACAAGAAATTTAATTGAAAAAGTATATAAAGAAAGATATAAAGTTTTAATGGCATCAAACGGTAGAGAAGCAATTGATATAGTTTCTACTATGCCAGAAGGTGAAATTATTGCAATTTTATTAGATTTAAATATGCCTGACCTAGATGGCTTTGCAGTACTTGATTTTTTTAATCAACGAGGATTATTTGATAAAATACCTGTTTCAATTATAACTGGAGATAATTCTAGGGAAACGTTAAATAGAGTATTTTCTTATAAAGTAGTTGATGTGTTAATAAAACCATTTAGTAGCTATGATATAGAAAGAGTTGTTTCAAAAATGCTTAAAAAGTAAGCATTTTTTTTCTTTTTTCACATTTATTTTAATAGGTGATTTTATGAGTAAAATAATAGTTTTGGATGCATCAAATGGTGGAAATAGTACTGGAGTAGTTGGTAATGGAATTATAGAAAAAGATTATAATTTAGGTATAACTAATTATATTGCAGAAAGATTAGAACAGTTAGAAATTCCATATTTTTTAACAAGAACAGGTGATAACAATATTTCTATAGATGATAGAATTAATGCCATAAGTTCAAGATATGGAACTAATAATAATATAATAGTTGTATCTAATAGTTTAAATAATGAAAATGAAAATGGCATAGAAATTATTTATTCGCTTAAAAAAAATGATAATTTAGCAAGAAAATTAAGCGATACTTTTGAAAAGGAAGGATTTAAAGTTAGTAAGTACTATCAATTAAGAAGTCCTAGTGATACTTCTAAGGATTATTACAAAATTATTAGTGATACTCCAAATTATGAAACAATTGTAATTAAATATGGTTCTGTTAATCTAAATAGTGATGCTAATAATTTAAAAAATAATATGGAAAAATATGGTGAAACTTTAGTTAAAGCATTAGCAAGTTATGCTGGGTATAAATATAATCCAGTAATTAGCAAAGATACATATATAGTTAAAAAAGGTGATAGTTTATATAAAATAGCTAAGGAGTTTAATACTACTGTTGATGAACTTAAAAAAATAAATAATTTAACTAATAATAATTTATCAATAGGACAAGTATTAAAAATACCAAGTAGTTATGATAAATACGTAGTAAAAAGCGGAGATACTTTATATAAAATAGCAAGAAGTTATAATATAAGTGTTGATGAGTAAAAAAGGATAAATAATTTAGACAATAATATATTATCAATAGGACAAGTTTTAAATATCCCTAAAAGTACTATTGCATACACAGTAAAAAGTGGGGATACCTTATATAAAATAGCAAGAGAATATAATATAGGTGTAGAGGAATTAAAAAGATTTAATAATATAAATAGTAATATTCTTTCAATAGGGCAAATACTTAATATACCAAAATAAAATGTAAAATAAATATAAAAAAGATATTTTGCATATAGTTTATTTTTATGATATATTTAGTATAGGTGATTAATATGAAGAAAGATTATAGAGAACTTGTTGAAGTTTTGAAAAACTATGATAATGAATCAGGTCTTAATGATGTAGAAGTTTATGTTGGAGAAATAAATGGTGATTATGACACAGAATATAGTAATGCTACTAATGGTGTTTTAGATACTATTATAAGTGATGGTAATGTATTACCAAATCCGGAAGAAGGGAAAGTTTCTTACGAAGTAAGTGATTCAAAGTATACTTTGATTACAAGATATAAAAGAACAAATGATAAAGGTAATCCATCTGGTATTGAAAAAGTATTTTTATTTATAGACGAAAAGGCGCTTATGGAAGTAAGATCTTATTTCTTGCAATATGATGAATATAATAAAACAGACTTATATTTTAAAATATTTAGTAGAGATAATTACAAGGGAAGTGTTGCAAATTATAAAAAAGATAATAAGTCTGGTAATGTTTTAATATATCCTTCGGAAGATTTAATATTGTATAATGAACAATTACATAATAGAATTGATAGTAATATATATTTAGGAAGATAAGAAATATTTAATATATTTCTTTTTTTTGGTTATATTAATTATGTAAATTATTTGCTTTTTTTAGCACTCCATATTGACAAGTGCTAAAAAAAGTGGTATAACATTATATGTAAGGAGGAATGAATATGAATTTAATACCTAGAAATTTCTTTTTAGATGATGTTTTTGATTCTTTTGATTACAAAGCACCTGATATGAAATGTGATATCTATGAAGATGGATCAAATTATGTTGTAGAAATGGATTTACCTGGAGTTAGTAAAAGTGATATTAATGTAGATGTTCATAAAGGATATTTAACTATTAGCTATGAATCTGATAATTCTAATGATGAAGAAGAAAAAAACTATATAAGAAGAGAAAGAGTATATAACTCATGTAAAAGATCATTTTATATCGGCGATGTGGATGAAGATTCTATTAAAGCTTCATTTACTGATGGTGTTTTAAAAGTAATTGTTCCTAAAAAAGAAGAAATATCTAAAAAATCTAGAATAGAAATTGAGTAGTAAAAACAAAAGAAAGCGTGTGCTTTCTTTTTATATGATTATTTTTAATATATTTGCAACTATTATTGTAAGTATTATACCTATAAGTGTAGGTATTAATATAGAAAGAAGAGTGAGTTTATTACTATTTGTTTCTTTTTTTATGGTTAAAATTGTTGTGAAGCAGGGAAAATGGCATATTGTAAATATTATAAAAGATATTGCTGTTATTATTGTCCATCCATTATTTGTAAGTATTGTCGATAACTCATTTAAACTATTATAATCAGTTAGAGTTCCAAGATTTTCATAGGACATTATCATGGTAGGTATTACTATTTCATTAGCAGGAAATCCAAGAATAAATGAATTAAGTATTGTTCCATCTAATCCCATTAGTTTTCCTAAAGGTTCTAGTAAGTTAATAAAATATAATAATAATATTTTATTATTTATAATTATATGAGTTAAGAGCCATATAATAATTCCTGCTGGTACAGCACCTTTAATTGCCCTTGCTAAAACAAATATTGTCCTGTCAAAGATGGAATCAATAATTGTCTTTATTATTTTTGGCTTTCTATAACTAGGAAGTTCTAGTGAAAAGTGTGATGATTCATTTTTTAATATTGTTTTAGAAAGTATTTTAGAAGTTATAAGAGTTATAAAAAAGCTAAATACTATTATTAGTAAAAGAATAAGTGCTGAATATACAGAATGCATAAATGTACTATTTCCTTTATTTAAAAATATTATAATTATAGCAATTAAAGCAGGAAATCTTCCGTTACATGGTGAAAATACATTAGTTAATATTGCAATTATTTTTTGTTTTCTATTTTCTATAATTCTAGAAGCTATAACTCCGCAGGCATTGCAACCATATCCCATGCACATAGTTAAAGATTGTTTTCCACATGTTCCACACTTTTGAAATATTTTATCTGTATTAAATGCAATTCTGGGAAAATAACCTGAATCTTCGAGTATTGAAAATAATGGAAAAAAGATTGCCATAGGAGGTAGCATTACTGATACTACCCAAGCTAGTACTTTATATATTCCATTAAGTAAGAAATCTATTAAGGTTTTATTCATATGTATATTATTAAATAAAATATAAAGTTTATCATATATATAAAACAATAATCTATTTAAATATTTTGAAGGGTAGTTAGCTCCTATTATAGTTATCCATAAAATAATTCCCAGTAGTATTAACATAATAGGTATTCCATATCTTTTAGAGGTTAATACCTTATCTATTTTAATTACTTTATTATTAATATTATTGTTATTGTTTGTTACCTCTTTATATATTTCAGTTGCTCTTTTGTTAATATCTTTTGTATATATATTATTATTTTTTATTTTATAGTTAAATATAGTATTTAATAATTTATCTATACCTTCTTTATTTTTAGCACTTATACCAATTACTGGAACATTAAGAATATTTTCAAGTTTTTTAATATTTATTGTTACGTTTTTCTTTTTTGCTTCATCTAATAAATTTATGCATACTATTACTTTGTTATAGATATTTAATGTTTCTAAAACTAAATTTAAATTTCTTTCTATTTTTAATGCATCAATTACTAATAAAATTAGTTTATCATTTTTGTTTTTAATAAAATTTTTAGCAATTATTTCTTCTTCATTATTAGTATTTAAAGAATATATACCTGGTAAATCTATTATTTTATATTTTTTATTTTTAAATTTTAAAGTTCCTTCTTCATCTGATACAGTTTTTCCTGCCCAGTTTCCAGTATGTTCTTTTTTTCCTGTTAGTATATTAAAAAGACTAGATTTTCCTACATTAGGATTACCTAAAAGTGCTATTAAGTTATTATTTTCTTCACTATTGTTTGCTATTTTATTGATTTTTAGAGCTCTAGTTTTTCTAGTTAGTCCCATTGTTAGTCCTTAGTATCATAATATTTTTTGAGTCTTCTTCTCTTATACCTATAATAGTATTTTTTACTTCATATGCTATAGGATCTTTAAATGGACTTTTATATAAACATTTTATTTTAGAACCTATAGTGGCTCCTAGATTAATAATATTTTGTTTATTGTTATTTTTTATAAAGTTTTCTACAATTACTCCTTCTTCATCAATATTTAAGTTATTTAAAGTATCTAATCTCATTAAAATCACCTGTCTATTTTAATATATGAAATAGGAAAATATCTGTGATTTTAATTATTTACTATAATTTTTTTAAGTGTTATAATTAGTATGTAATATAATAGATAGGGAGGTTAATTAAAAGTGAATGGAAATGTAAAAATTAAAAAATTAGATGATGGTGCATGTATTCCGACTTATGGATCAAAATATAGTGCAGGTGCTGATTTATATGCATTAGTTGATGATCATATAGTAGTTAATCCAGGAGAAACTAAACTAATTAGAACAGGACTTGCTATGGAAGTACCGGAAGGTTTTGCGGGATTAATTTATGCAAGAAGT
>CAJONL010000139.1 GCA_905235875.1 uncultured Bacilli bacterium | reverse complement strand
TACTAGGCCACCCGGAATATCCCAATATTCTGGATACGAAGTTTCTTCTTTTGATCTTTTTGTTATTAGATACTTCCCTTTTATTTTTATTAAAGTATGTACTATTATTCTATTACCATTCATAATAATCACCATCTATAAAGATTATATCATATATATTAAAAAGAACTATAATTATAACAAAAAATTCGATATAGATTTAAAACTTTAATATAACCTATATCAATATAGTTACTACATTAGATTAATTATTATTAGACTTTTAATTATAAAAAAAGTGCCCCGATTTCTCGGGGCTTCAGGGGGTTTGGTTGAATACCACTTTTTACCTTTATTCGTAAAAAGTAGACAAGGCAATCAAATCTACCTTGTAAATTAATAGTAATATATTTTTTTTAGAAAGTCAATTGTTTTTTCCAAAATTTACATAAAAAAAACAAACTATTTATTAAGTTTATTTTTTTTGATTCTTAAATATAAATATATTAGGTTTTAATACTTTTATTAAAATATATAATATAAATAATAAACTTACTCCTATAACTGAGTTAATAACATTCCCAAAACCACCTATAAAAAGTGTTAAATAATTTATTAAGTACCCTACTATATTAGCTATAAATATAGTAATTATAGGTATTATTTTTTCTTCATTTTCAGATATTAATTCACTACCATAATGAATAATATAGTTTATAGAATTATTAAGCAATATATTTAAAATTAAACCTATTAAAAATAAATTATTATGTCCAAGTAGTGGTATTTCAAGTATACTCCATATAAGTATTGGCAATACTGATGTACTTATTCTATTAAAAATAGTTTCTTCATTAGGTTTTAAAAATAAAGTTACTTTATTAATAGGATAAACTTCATATATATTATATATTATTATAGAAGCAGATATAGAAAATATAAGTCCGGTTAATGTAAAAAATAAACTATAGCTCAAATTATATCCCTCCTATTCTATTTTTAGAATAACATAAATAGACTAAATTTACAACACTTTTAGACAAATGCCTGTACATGATATTTATATGTACATAGTATAAAAAAGGAGGAATTAATGATGAATAACTATAATGAATATTTATTAAGAAATATGAATAAAGATGAAAATAAGTACATTATTGAGCAAGAACCATATACTGCTTTTATAAAAGGTAATTCATTTAAGAACTTATATAAAGGTTATAAAAACTATAAACCAATGGATATAAATCCTACAAATGAAAAACAGTACTCTCTACTTCTTGTTCAAATGTATGACTTTATATCTCATGACTTAGGACTGTATTTAGATGTTAATCCTAATGATGAAAAAGTACTAAACTTAAGAAATAAATATATGATGATGCAAAGAAAAGCACTTATGGATTATGAAAATAAATATGGTAGTTTAAACTTAAATAGTACAAACTTAAATAATACTCCTTGGGGATGGGATAAAACTAATTTTCCTTGGGAGGTGGAAAACTAATGTGGAAATATGAAAAAAGATTGCAATTTCCTGTAAATATTAAAAATAGTAATCCTAAACTTGCTAAATTAATTGTTACTCAATATGGTGGTAGTCAAGGTGAACTTGCAGCAGCTTTAAGATATTTAAATCAAAGATATACTATGCCAGATAATAAAGGAAGAGCACTACTTACAGATATTGGTACAGAAGAACTTGCGCATGTAGAAATAGTTTCTGCAATTATCTATCAACTTACTAAAGATGCAAGTAAAGAAGAAATGAAAAAAGCAGGTTTTGACTCACATTATGTAGAACATAATAAAGCACTATATCCAACTGATGCAAATGGTGTTCCTTTTGATATTAGATATATTTCTACTACAGGAGACCCAATAGCAGATTTATCTGAAGATATGGCTGCTGAACAAAAAGCTAGAGCAGTTTATGAAAACTTAATTGATTTAACAGATGATCCTGAAGTTTTAAAACCACTTTTATGGCTTAGACAAAGAGAAATAGTACACTTTAACATGTTTAAAAAGTTATATGAAGAGTATAAAAAAAAGGGATTTTAAAAAGGCAATTTTTGCCTTTTTAATTTTCCCTTAACCTATCAAATATATTTTCTTTTCGCTCTACTTTTACTTCTTTATTTTCTACATTATTACTAATATTATCACTATTAATATCATTACTTTTTAAACCAGTATGATCTCTATTTTCATCTTCTAGTAAATCACTAAACTCATCATCAAACTTCACTAATGCTTTTTTTATAACATCTGGATAAACTGCATTAGAGTGCTCTATTGCATGTCTTACATCATTTGCAGTAACAACACTTTTATTATTAAATAATGCTTCTGAAAAAGCTTGACTAAACAAAGTTATTGCAACGTCTGGATATCTAGAACCAGTTTCATATACCCTATTGTATTCTGTAGTCATATCTACTATAAAAGAAGCAAGTTTTTCTTTAATAAAATCAGTATAACCCATTTTTATACCTGTACTATGTTCAATTCTAGGTATAACTCCAGTAACTATCTTTATAGTCATTTCTCTATCTGGTTCTTCTACTTCTATTCTAGTAAATCTACGAGTAAATGCTTTATCACGTAAAATATATCTTTCATATTCATCAGAAGTTGTAGCACCAATTACTTTTAAATCACCACGTCCAAGACCTGTTTTAAACATTTGAGCAAAATCTAGTGCTTCTTCACTAGTTGCATTAATTAATGTATGAATTTCATCTATAAATAACATATATTTTTCATGAGCAAGTATTTCATCTATCAAAGTTTGTACTCTTGAATCACCAGTTTCCTTATCAGTACCTAATAGTGCTTGAGTATCTATTTTTATAATAGTATATCCTTTTAAAGCATCAGGTACTTCATCTCTTTGAATTAAATAAGCAAGTCCTTCTACAATAGCTGTTTTACCAATACCAGGTTTACCTGTTAAAATGGCACTTTTATCTGGAGTAAGTAGTACTAAAGAAAGATCTTTAAGTTCTTTTTCTCTTCCAATTGCAGGATTTACTACATATTCTTGCTCAGTAAAATTTACACCATATCTTTTTATAAATTTATCATTATTTGAGTTTTCAGGCATATTTTTATCCTCCCTCATATATTATTAGTATAAAGTATTTTTTTAATTAATACAATAAAGTTAATAAAAAAACTTGTCAAACATACATTTATTTGGTAAAATATATTTTGTAAATGTTTATGGCGTTATTGGTGAAGTGGTTAACACGCTAGTTTGTGGCACTAGTATG
>CAJONL010000138.1 GCA_905235875.1 uncultured Bacilli bacterium | reverse complement strand
TTTTAGCATTACTCCATCGTTTGCTATAGAAGTAAGTGCTTGAAGATGTTGCATAGGAGTTGTAAGAACTCCTTGCCCAAATGAAGCATTATATACTTCAGTTTCATATTGAAATGATATTTTCCCTGGGACTTCATTAGCAAGAGTAACTCCTGTTTTAGAACCAAATCCTAGTTTTGTATAATAATCTTTAAGTTCTTTTTTACTTAAATAGTTGTTTACTATATTAATTACACCAACATTAGATGATGCGGCATAACCTTTATCATAAGAAATTTTTCCAAATCCATAGCCATTCCAGTCATGTATTTTAGTCCCATCTGACGCTTTATAAACACCAGATGAAAAGGTATCAGAACCTCTATAGTTTCCTTTATTTAAAGCAGCCATATAAGTATATGTTTTCATAATACTTCCTGGTTCATAGGCTTCAGCTACTGTAATATCATTCCATTTTTTAATATTTCTTTTATTTGGATCAAAAGATGGAGTTTGACTTGTTCCTAAAATTTTTCCTGTTTTGGCATCCATAACAGTCATAACCATCCATTCAAACTTATGATTTTTTTGTGCATCATTTAAAGCTTGTTCTACAAAAAATTGAACATTTGAATCTATAGTTAAATATACATCATTACCATTTACTTCTTTTACAGTATATTCTTTTGTACCTGGTATTTTATATCCATTTGTATCTTTTTGATATGTTGTATAGCCATCAGTACCAGATAATACTTCATCTAATAGTTCTTCCATACCAAAAGCACCTTTTATCTTGCCATCGTCATCACGATTAGCATAACCTAAAGTATATGAAGCAAAGTTACCATTTGGATAGTATCTTTTTTTCTTTTCAATAAAATCAAGTCCAGGTAAATCTAGCTTTTCTATTTCTTCTTTTTGGATCTCAGTAAGACTATTACCTGCTTCTCCAAATTCTACTTGATACTTATCTTTTTGTTCAAGTATTTTTAAGATATCTTTTTCTTTCATCTTTAGAACTTTGGCAAGACCTTGAGCAGTTTTTTCTTTGTTCTCAACATGATATAATTTTTTTTCACCCTTACTACGTGATGGATCAAGATAAGCAATTAGAGTATAAGATGATACATTTATAGCAAGTGATTCACCATTTTTATCGTAAATATTTCCTCTTGTTGATGGTAATTTTGTTGAAATAACACTACGAGATTTAGCAAAATCTTTTAGATTTCTGCCTTCTACTTTATCACTTAGAGTAAGTTTTCCTGTCCTAAAAATTAAAAGTGCAAAACAAAAAAGAGCAAACACAATAAAAATATTTATTATTTTATTATTGTAAACTCTTTTCAAAATAAATCACCTCTAAGTTATTTTTTAATAGTTTTTATACTATTACTAGTATAGCTTAAACCCATCTTTTTTGCAACATGATTAAGGTTATCTAAAGAAGCTAGTTCATTTATTTTCATCTCTAAACTTTCATTATTTTTATTTTGTTTCCTTATTTCAGCTTTTACAGATTCAAGTTTATAACTTACTTCGCTAAGATGACTTTTAGCATAGATACTCATAAAAGGAAAGCTAAGACATATTAATCCAGTTATAATAAATAAAGTTATTTCATATTTAGAAAATTTACTTTTTTTATTTTTTTTCATTTTATTAGTCTTTTTCACTTTTAATCTCTCCCTTTTATTTTATTTTTTCTATTACTCTCATCTTAGCAGATTTACTTCTTTTATTATATTCTAATTCATCTTTTGATGGAATTATAGGTTTTTTTGTAATTAGTTTAAAATCTGGCAATAAGTTTTCTGATACATTTGGCATTCCTTTTACCAATTCATCAATTTCAGTTACTTCTTTAAAGATATTTTTACAAATACGATCTTCCAAAGAATGAAATGTTATAACTACTATCCTTCCTCCTACTTTTAATAAATCAAGACTATCTTTCAACGCTTTTTCTAACTCTCCAAGTTCATTATTCACTTCAATTCTTAAAGCTTGAAATACTTTTTTAGCAGGATGAGTTCCTCTTTTTTCTTTATATGGATAACATCTATCTATTATATCTACAAGCTCAAGTGTTGTAGTTATAGGTTTTATTTTTCTTTCTTTTTCAATTAACGATGCAATTTTTAATGCATGTTTTTCTTCACCATATTTTCTAAAAATATTAGCAAGTTTTTCTACACTATAGGTATTGACTATTGTATACGCTGTAAGACTACCATTTTGATCCATTCTCATATCAAGTGTAGAGTCTTTCATATAACTAAAACCGCGTTCTTTTTCATCAAGTTCTGGCGATGATACTCCAAGATCAAATAACACACCATCAAGTAATAAATCTCTTTTTTCTATCTCCTCTTTTATATTAACAAAACCTCGATTAATTATTTCAAAATTATTGCTAATATTAGCAAGTTTTTCTTTAGAATAATTTATAGCATCTATATCTTTGTCAAAACAAATCAATTTACCAGTTTTAAGTTTTTCTAAAATCTTACTTGAATGGCCTGCAAAACCTAAAGTCATATCAACATATACACCATCAGGTTTAATATTTAAATTATCAACTGCTTCATTTAATAAAACACTTTTATGCATAATCATAAATCTAAGTTATTGAATAGATTATCAGCAAGATCTGAATACTCTTCAGTAGAAACATTAATAAAATTTTCCCACTTTTCCTTATCCCATACTTCTAATCTATCATTTACTCCGATAATTACGCATTCCTTTTTTAACTCAGCGTATTTTGTAAGTGGTATAGAAAGTTTAATACGTCCTTGTTTATCAAATGAAGAGAAAATGGCACCTGATAGAAACATTCTGTTAAAATTTCTAGCATCTTTTTTGGTAAATGGTAAAAGATTTAATTTAGATATCACCTTTTCCCATTCTTCTTTTGAGTAGATAAATAGTGATCCTTCAAGTCCTCTGGTAATAACTACTTCATCACCTAGAGATTCACGGAGTTTAGAAGGTATAATTAGTCTATACTTTTCATCAAGATTATGATGAAATTCACCCATCAACATATAATCACCACTTTCTACCACTTGTAACCACTTTCTACCATAAATAATACTATTATGTATAATTAATGTAAATAGAAATTGGCAAAAAAACCATCTAACCAAATATATATTTGTCAAAAAGTGCAAAGAAAAAGAATAATATATAAAAAATTATAATTATTCTTTTGTTTCATAATAAATATTTTTATTTGATAAATCTTTATCAGTTGCTATTTTAGAACTACGATTATCAAAATCACTACTACATATTAATTTAACAGTATACATATAATCACCATCATGATCTTTATGTATTTTTAAACTTTCTTCATCTTTTAAAAGACATTTACCAAAATTTATAGTACTAGTTACACTTAATACTTTTTCTATATCAATGTATTTATCTCCCTCTGTTACACATGCATTTTGATCATTACTAGCTATAGGACACCAGATTTCCTGCTCATTTTCTTCATTGTATAGTTTCAAACTATGTATTAGCGCTTCTTCTAAAGTTTCAGCTTCCTTCACTTCACTATAATTCATTATTTTGTTTGCATTTGGCATTACTATTCCTATTATTATTCCTAGTATCACTATTACTATTAGTACCTCAATTAATGTAAATCCCTTTTTATTCATACTTTTCACCTAACATTTCTTTTATTTTGTTTTCATCCCATATTTCTATATTTAATTTTTGTGCTTTTTCATACTTGCTACCTGGATTAAACCCAGATATTACTACATCAGTTTTACTAGATACACTATCTATTACTTGTCCACCTCTTATTAGTATTTCTTTTTTTAGATCATTTCTTCCTGTAAAACTAAGTGTTCCAGTAATAACAAACTTTTTATTATGAAAGTTTTCATCTATTCTTTTTTCTTCTCCTAGATATTTCATGTTTAATCCATGTAATTTTAATCTATCTATTAGATCTAAATTATCTTGGTTATTAAAGTAATTTAAAACTTCATTTGCCATTACTTCACCAATATCTTTTATTGCTAAAAGCCTTTCTAGTTTTACATTTTTAAGTCTATCGATATCTTTAAATTTTTCTGCGAGAATTAATGCACTTTTTTCTCCAAAATGTCTTATTCCTAAACCAAATAATAGTTTTTCTAAAGAATTATTTTTTGACTTTTCTATTGAATCTAATAATTTATTAATTGATTTTTCTCCGAATCCTTCGAGTAGTTTTAACTCATCTTTATATTTTTTTAAATCATATATACTAGATATATCAGTAATATATCCAAAGTTATAATAGTCTTCTAAGATACGTTCTCCAAGTCCATCTATATTCATAGCATTACGTGATGCAAAATGAATTAGTTTTTCAATATTTCTAGCATTACAGTTAGGATTCAAGCAATAAAAATCTGCTTCATCTTTTTTTCTTTGAATCTTTTCTCCACATACTGGACACTTATCAATCATTTTAAAATCAATTTCATTACCAGTTCTTCTTTCTTTATTTACCTTTACAACTTCTGGTATTACATCACCTGCTTTTCTTATTACTACAATATCTCCTATTTTAATATCTCTAGTATTTATATAATCTTCATTATGTAAAGTTGCTTTACTAATTGTTGACCCTTGAACTCTTACTGGTTCAAGAATTGCATTTGGTGTTATTCTTCCTGTTCTTCCTACTGTAAATTTTATATCAATAAGTTTAGTTTCAACTTCTTCAGCTGGAAATTTATAAGCTGTTGCCCACTTAGGATACTTGGCTGTAAATCCTAATTGTTCTTGGGACTTAATATCATTTACTTTTATAACGATACCATCTATATCATAAGATAAGCTATCTCTTTCTTCTGTCATCTTAGTAATAAATTCTATTACTTCTTCTATATTTTTACATAGTCTTCTTTTAGGATTAACTTTAAATCCTAAGTCTTTCATAAATTCTAATGCTTTTTCATGTGTATCTATATTATAATCTTCTGGATTAGGTAAATGATAAATAAAGTTACTTAAATTTCTTGATGCTGCTACTTTAGAATCTAAATTCCTAACAGAACCTGCTGCTAGATTACGACAGTTTTGAAACAAATCAAGTCCTTTTTCTTTTCTTTCTTTATTCACCTTTAAAAATTCTTTTTTACCTATATATATTTCACCACGTACTTCAATATCTATATTTTTTGATAATGTAAGTGGTATTTGTTTAAT